>JAHFHR010000055.1 GCA_023246815.1 bacterium
AATACCAGCAATCACTCGGGTGGTGCAGATTGAGCCCGGTCCCACGCCGACTTTAATAACATCAGCCCCAGCTTTAATTAAATCAGCAGCGGCGCTGCCAGTGGCGACGTTGCCGCCAACAACCACTACATGCTTGGGCAATATTTTTTTTAATATTTTAATAGTCTCGGCAACTTTATAGTAGTGGCCGTGAGCGACATCAGTAACAATGAGGTCAGCACCAGCCTTGGCTAGTAGCCCAGCGCGCTTGATGGCGTCATCGCCCAGCGCCACTGAGGCACCAACGAGCAACTTTTTTGCTTTTACTTTTTTTATTTCAGCAGCTTGTTGTTCGGGGGTATTATTTTTATGAATAATGCCCAATCCACCGGCTTGGGCTAGCGCAATGGCCATTGCGCTTTCAGTGACCGTATCCATCGCAGCCGAAATCAGCGGAATAGTTAGTTTAATCCGCTTCGTGAGATACACCGTGGTATCAACCTTACTCGGTGAGTAGGTAGATTTTTGGGGGACGAGTAGGACGTCGTCAAAAGTGAGGGCTTCTTTCATGGATGGTTATTTTAGAAATGTCCTTACTTTTTCCAGTTGTCCGGCGCTGCCAAGTTTTTTATTTTTGTGCTCAATATACGCGGCATACTCAGCCATGAAAATTTTGCCAGGCCCGCGCAGGTCAAATTCGGCAGGCTTGTCTTTGAAAAATTCCCGATGTACCCGACACCATACCAGTCGGCCATCAGTATCAATGTTAACTTTAGTGACTCCTAGTGTAGCGGCGTGAGCAAACTCATCTTCATTTACTCCCTTGGCACTTTTGAGAGCACCACCAGCCGCATTGATCTTTTCTATTTCCTCTTGAGGTACCGAACTTGAGCCATGCATTACGAGCGGAAAGCCAGGCATCAGTTTTTGGATGTCTTCCAAAACATCAAAATGTAGTGCTTGGGTGCCAGAAAATTTATAGGCGCCATGGCTGGTACCAATAGCACACGCTAAGCTGTCGCAGCCAGTGAACTCAATAAATTTTTTGGCCTCATTAGGGTTGGTTAATTTAGCGTCACTTTCGGCTACTGAAATATGCTCTTCAACCCCACCGAGTTGGCCCAGTTCAGCCTCAACCGAAATATTTTTTTTGTGCGCCGCGTCAACAACTTGTTTGGTTATTTTGACGTTCGTATCAAAGTCTTGATCACTGGCATCAATCATTACCGAGGAGTAAAAGTCACTAGTAATGGCATCCAAGCAGCTTTCTAGATCACCGTGGTCCAAGTGAACCGCGAAAATTGCTTCAGGAAATATTTCTTCAGCTGAGCGAATCATTCCCTCAAGGAGTCGCTTATCGGTATAGGCTCTCGCCCCTTTTGATAGTTGGATAATAAAGGGCGCTTGGCTATTCATGTTGCCACGGAATAGTCCCATGATTTGTTCGGCGTTGTTGATGTTGTACGCGCCAAGGGCATAGGTGCCATAGGCATGTTCAAAAAGTTTTTTTGTCGGGACGATCATTTTCTACACCGCTATAAGATTTATTGGCTTTATTATAGCCCAGATTTCCGATATAATCAACGTATGCACAAATCACAAATTGCGATTATTGACTTCGGCTCACAGTACACCCACCTCATCACCCGGCGCATCAGGCAGCTGGGTATTTTAGCACTAATTTATCCACCAGACGTTACGGCACAGGAGTTGAAGGGTGTTCGTGGCATCATTTTGTCCGGTGGACCACGTAGCGTGCACGACGATACTGCCATTGCTTATGATCACACACTCTTTGATCTTGGCGTACCCGTGCTTGGTTTGTGCTACGGCCATCAGTTAATCGCGCAACACTTTGGTGGTACGGTTAAGCCCGGAAAAACTAAAGAGTACGGATTTGCAAAATTACAATTCACTGCTCACAATTCACTGCTCACTGGAATACAAAATAATGGCCGTGTTTGGATGAGTCATGGTGATAGTGTGGCACGTGTGCCAAAAGGTTTTATTGTCGTTGGTACAACCGTAGATTGTTCGGTGGCTGCTATGGCCGATGAACAGCGTGGACTGTACGGCCTGCAGTTTCATCCGGAAGTGGCACATACTAAAGATGGCGTAGCGATGTTGAAAAATTTTGTATTTACGATTTGTAGCTGCAAAAAAGACTGGTCACTTGAGCAGTACTGGCAGGAAATGGTGGTGTCTATCAAAAAAACCGTCGGCACGCGCAAGGTTTTTTTGTTGGTATCGGGCGGAGTTGATTCAACGGTAGCTTTTGCGGTACTTGAACAGGTGCTTGGGAAAAAACGCGTACTTGGTTTGCACATTGATAATGGTTTTATGCGAAAGGGTGAGTCAAAAAATGTCGCCCAGCAGTTGGCCAAAGCCGGTTTTGATAATCTTAACGTTGTTGACGCATCAACCAAATTTTTGGCTGCGGTTGAGGGTGCTACTGATCCAGAAGTTAAGCGCAAGCGTATTGGTAAAACATTTCTTGAGGTCAAAGATGACATGATGAAAAAATATAAACTCAAAAGTAGCGATTGGGTGTTGGGGCAGGGGACTATTTACCCCGACACCATTGAAGCCGGTGGTACCAAACATGCCGACACTATCAAAACGCACCACAACCGCGTTGATGAAATTTTAAAGTTAATGAAAGCGGGTGCAGTGGTTGAGCCGTTGGTTGATTTATATAAAGATGAAGTTCGCCAGATCGCTCAAAAACTCAAGTTACCAGCGGCGCTGATCAACCGTCACCCGTTTCCCGGTCCGGGATTGGGGATTCGGGTGCTGTGCAATGATGAAAAGAGTAAATCAAGTTGGCACCATGCGCAATTAGCAAAGGTTGTTGGCAAGGGATTGCAATCCTGCGTCCTACCTATTAAGAGTGTGGGGGTGCAAGGCGACAATCGTACCTATCGTAATCCGGCACTGATCGGTGGCACTGTTTCATGGGATGTCCTTCACGATCTCTCCGTACGCATTACCAACCAGATCAGTGATGTTAACCGGGTGGTGTATCTCGTAGCGCCAAAAAAAGTGAAGTTGCCATCATTCAAAACAAAGACTGGCACGCTGGTGAGAGAGCGCCTGGCGCTGTTGCGCGAAGTTGATGCTATTGTCCACCGTTTCATTCGTAGCCACCATTTGTATCAGGACATCTGGCAATTTCCGGTGGTGTTGGCACCGCTGACGCTTACTGGCGGCGAAACAGTTATTCTGCGACCGGTTGAATCACAAGAGGCGATGACCGTTAATTTTTATCCTATGAAACCAACCCTGCTATCAGGGCTTGCTCGAAAAATTTTAGCGGTACCGGGCATTGACGCGGTACTGTATGACGTGACCAACAAACCCCCCGGCACCATTGAATGGGAATAAAGCAAAAACACGCCGCGGCGTGTTTTTTGTGCTACGTTATGATTGCTGAATTATTGAAGGGCTTGCTGCAGTTCTTTGGCCCGGATTTCGTTGAATGTCTGCCACTCAGCCGCTGGTTTTGCCAGTGCTTCACTAATAAAATAAAACGAGGTAATGGTGAGCGCCACGACGACACTGAGATGAAACCAACCAGTTTTTCCTACTTTTCTGACTAACATAGCTGTACTATACCATAGGTTTTGAAAATGGAAAAGTGTTTTAGATGTGGCGTTTTTTGAGTGTGAGTATAGCGCCAAAACCCATCACCGCCATCGCGGATATTCCGGAAATCAGGTACACTTTTGTTTTATCTTTTGGTTGGTCAATGACGACGTTGGTAGCACCAAGTACGGTACCGGTAGTAGTAGCAGTCTGATTATTTTTAGATTCTCCAGCCTCATCCGGTTTATCGAGCACATTTAATTCACCAGGGCTTGGTGTACTGGTCTCTTGCCAACTGAAAATCTCATCAAGCACAAAACTTTTTCCCTCGCCGATTTTTTCGTACGGCGCACGGTCAATAATGATTCCGCCAGGAGCAATCAGCCGAGCTTCATCATTGCTATTATTGAGAGCAATACCAGTTTCGTCACGAAAGAACGCCTTGTACTGATTTGGTTTAATAGTAGTGCCAGCGGCAATAGTGAATGGCTTGCTGCCGCCCTCGGCATCATCAAGTTGCCAGCCGGATAAATCAACAATGTGCCCTTCTTGGTTGAACAGTTCAATGAATTCGGCTTCGGTGTCGCTACCTTCGGGATTTGGCAGAAATTCAGAGATGAATATAAACGGGATTGTTTCCAGGCGTAGCAACGACCCTGAGGTCGTTGCTACGCTGGTTGCGGTGGGTAGTTCAAGTGCCACTACGGGTTGCGGGGATTTTGCGATCACCACCTTGAGCGTTGCAGTGCTGCTGGCCTGGTCGGTACTGGCGATGAGGCTGACCGTAAAGCTGCCAGACTTTGTGTACACTTGGTTGGCGCTCATACCATAAGCGATGCGGCCATCGCCAAAGTCCCAGCGAAACTGCAGTGGACGATTTTCAGGGTCAAATGAATCCGATCCGTCAAAATGTAAAATTTCACCAATCATGCCCTTGGTCAGTCCGTCAATCCTCGGTATCGGCAGCACTTTTTTAGTGATCACATTTTCTTTATTAGGAGAAGGTTGTCCAACATGGTATGTGCCATCACTATCTCGCTGGAAACTTTTTCCGGGCACCACCGGCGGTTTGTAACTAACACGGTCAATGATAGTCCCTCCGGTGTTTTTGAGCGTTACGGTGTCGCGCAGATTATTAAAGGCCAAGCCGGTCTGTTGACGATACAGTATTACCATGGAGTTTGGTGTCATGATCAGCGACGGCACGATAAATTTTTGCCCAGCAGCGGTTGTTATCTCCCAGTTGGTAATATCAACCGATGCCACGCTGACATTTTTTAACTCAATAAATTCTTCCGTTACGTCGATGCCCAGTGGGTTCGGCAGAAGTTCATTGATGACAACATCACCCTTTTTGGCAGTCGGTGTATCAGCTGGTGGCACGGGCGGATCTTGCTCATCGGTGCCACCCTCGTCATTTTCTTCTTCACCTGGGTCTTCTCCTGGCGGTACATCATTTTCTGTAGTGCTGTTTTGTTGTCGAGGGGTTCCGCCAGCAGTAAGGCTGGTGACCCAGGCTGTTTGAGTAACTCGTTCCATAGTTTGTTTCGTGGTGTTATCACCGGCTGGCCAGCCAACGGTACTGTTAATTTCGTCAATCAGAGCGCCACTGGTATCAAGCAGCTTTAAATATTCACTGGTGTTCGATAA
>JAHFHR010000056.1 GCA_023246815.1 bacterium
TTCACATTATCCTTGCCGATTTCAGGAATCAGCACGGGAGGATGTGGAGTAATAGCAGTATAGACAACGGGCATAGATAAAATTTCTAATGACGAACTTCTAAAAAAATTTATTAGACATCGCTGTTATATAACTTCTTCACCAAGAGGGTGCACCGCAAGCGCTTGATCAGAAGTAACAACCACATTATCCCATTTGTACCCAAATTTGGCAAACGCTTCTTCGGTTTTTATCCAACGTTTAAATCCATCAGCGATGACGTAAATCTTTGAGTCGGCTGTTGATTTAACAAGTTCACCGTCAGCAAACGAAACTGGAACGCCGCTGTCATACTGGTCTAGAATATCAGGACTCACCTGCGTCAGCAGACGATCAGGAAACCGAGCGGTCATAATCTCCCGAGCAACAATTGGCTGTTTTACGCCGTTCTCCACAAAATAGACTCCACCGGTCTTGTTATTTTGCAGTAACGCACCGGTAGGGTAGGTACTGTCAACCGTAATGTCTGAGCCAAACCGAAACCCGATCAAATCAGTTTCTTCAATCGGTTCAATTTCTTCGGGATTAAACCCAATACTGCGAAAAACTTCAGGCGAGGTAATGTGCCGTAGTTCATCATTGACTAACAGATACACTTTGCCGTCTGGCGCGCCGAGCAAAGAAAAATTGTGAAACTTGATTGACGGTCCGACGGTATACTTTTCAAGATCAGTCTGCGATACCGTCAAAATTCTATCCGGATCAAACCGTGATACGAGGACGCCCCATGAGGTAATTAATCGCCGCGTGCCATACTGCACCAACCACACGCCAGGATTGTTATGTGCCTTGACTAATGAGCCTTCCGGAAAATTTTTCCCAAAGTAGTCCTGCCAAATATTCCAAAAACGAAGATTGCCAGAGTAGTGGGGAGTATAGTTATAGAGTCCAGCGGTTGCCGTAGTTACCGGTTTAATGAAATACGATCCTCCGTCAACGTCATAAGTCTCTCCGACTTTAAAAAACCAATCCTGTGGCCGATCAAGGTACTGACGAAATTGCCAAGTTGCGCCGTCAACCTGCTTGCCGAAGTCCAGCGTGCTCACATTACAGCTACCGCTGTCAGGACAGCGATACCCCATGGCCCGATCTAATTGACGCTGCGTCGGGTTTGGATCGCCAATTAAACTTTGTTCCTTTTGCAGTGTTGCTAAAATTACCTTAGGGTTAATCTGACTCTCAACTGCTGCTTGCCAAATAATTTCTGACGCTGGTTTAGTAACTCCAAGGTAGTCAGAAAAACTACGCCGCGCCAAACCACTGCCGTGCTCTTCTAAAAATCGCTGGATGCTGGCTATAGACATTGAGGTGTGGTCGGTCATCTCCTCATCGGTCATAATAAAATGAGGATTGAAAAAAAAGTCTGATGCATGTACCGGTTGTGGAACAATGGTCATCAGCACAATGGTGACACCGCAAATTGTGGCTAAAAATCGGATCATTTCCCTTGATTATAGCATGCCTACAGTGTATACTTCAATAAACATAAGCGATTATTACACTATGGACAAAGTCGCCATTTTGGATGTAGACATTAACAACCTATCCTTGCAAGAAGTAGTAGAAACGATCAAAGACTTCATGGCGTCTCCGCAGCAGCATTTCATAGTCACCCCTAATCCGGAGATGCTGGTTGCTGCCCAACAGGATCAACAATTCAAGGAAGTGCTCAACTATGCGGATATTGCCATTGCTGACGGCGTTGGTTTGATCTACACTGCGGCCTGGCAAGGAAAACAGCTACAACGTGTTACTGGTGTTGACCTAGTGTGGGAAATATGTGAACTGGCAGCCGAACGCGGTTGGTCGGTATATCTGCTGGGTGGACGTGATGGCATTGCGAGCACTGCCGCGGAACGGCTCAAACAGTCCTTTACCAATTTGAAGGTAGCAGGTGCGGAAAGTGGGGGAGTGATTGACGATCCTTATGCCACGTATTCTGACATTGTTGACCACGTCAATCAAACAAAGCCACAAGTGTTACTGGTTGCATTCGGTCAAATCAAACAAGAAAAATGGATTTTTAGCCATTTAGATAAGCTACCCAGCGTCAAACTGGCAATTGGTGTTGGTGGAACATTTGATTACCTTGCTGGCACCATACCGCGCGCCCCAAAATTACTGCGCCAGCTTGGCCTTGAATGGCTGTACCGATTAATGCAAGAGCCTCAGCGCTGGAAACGTATTATTACCGCTACTGTCATATTTCCGTTACTGATCATTAAGCACAAATTTTCCAGACATCATTGACGAAACCTACTCACGAAACTTTCACCAAAAAAATAGCTCCCTCAGCGAAGGAGCCATGTACCCAAAGTTATCAGTTGTGTCGAGGTTAGGTGGTTGTTATAACCTTCCCCAAGGGTATCAATGGTCGAATCTTTGACGCAAGAGATACTGTTGTAGTAACTTCTACTACAACCCCGGAATTCTCTAGTAATGAACGGTGAAGGGCAAGTACCTGATGAAAGCCAGGACCATCCAGCACAATGGTTCGTAGCAGGTAGTCCCTACAAGATCCAACCTCCACAATAATCTGACCAAGCACACTCTCGGTAATAGTATGACCTTTCTTTACTCCCTCCCCATAGGGATGCTTAATTGCTTCATCATACACCCGTTCAAACACTTTCATTGTCTATCCTCCTTGGTTTACCGTAGGTAGTAAGACTAGATAACTGGACTAAAATATACGTAAATTAACTGAAATAGTCAATCCCATGTCTGAAAAAATCATTACTCGTTTTGCTCCCAGCCCCACCGGTTTTTTACACGTTGGTGGACTTCGTACTGCATTATACAACTACTTGTTTGCCAAAAAAAACAAGGGACATTTTATTTTACGCATTGAAGATACTGACCAAGAACGCTTGGTTGAAGGAGCAGGGGAACATCTTGAGGTGATGTTGAAAAATTTTAATCTCCACTGGAACAATGAAGAAATCATTATTCAATCAAAACGGTTGGCAATCTACAAAAAATATACCGAACAGCTGATTACCGAACGCAAAGCCTACTACTGCTTTTGTACCAAAGAACGGTTGGAAAAGCTGCGTGGAGAACAACAGGCAAAAAAATTAGCTCCACGATATGATGGCCACTGCACTGGTCTTTCTGAACAAGAAATTAGTTCAAATCTCGCGGTCCAGCAGCAACACGTCGTTCGACTTAGAATGCCGACCACTGGCATCACGGTGTTCACTGATTTAGTGCGCAGTGACATACAATTTAAGAATGAATTACTTGATGATCAAATTATTTTGAAATCAGACGGCTTTCCGACGTACCATCTTGCATCAGTGGTTGATGATCATGATTCACAGATTACCCATGTCATCAGAGGAGAGGAGTGGTTGCCATCAACACCTAAACATATAGTACTGTACCGAGCACTTGATTGGGATCCGCCTCAGTTTGCGCACTTGCCACTGCTCCTCAATGCCGATAAATCAAAAATGTCAAAACGTCAAGGCGACGTGACAGTTGAAGATTTTCTAAAAAAAGGGTACTTGCCCGAGGCGTTACTTAATTTTGTGTTACTCTTGGGATGGAATCCTGGTACTACTGAAGAATTTTTTTCACTTGAACAAATGGTACAACACTTTGACCTGGAAAAAATAAATAAAGCAGGCGCGGTGTTCAACGTTGAGAAATTAGACTGGCTTAACAGTCAATATATCAAAAAATTAACGCCAACTGATTTAGCGCAACGAGCAAAACCATATTTTGACGAAGCGTTGATTGATACAAATGCAGACTATCTGCAACGGATAGTAATTACCGAACAAGAACGAATTAAACAACTTGATGAGCTGGTTGAAAAAACAAGATACTTTTTTGTTGAGCCAGAATACCGTGCCGAGGAGCTAGTGTGGAAAAAATCAACTGCAAAAGATACCCTGCGCTATCTGAATAAACTAATTGAACTACTAGAACAGCTACCGGAAAAAACATGGCAGACAGTGGAGCTTGAATCGTGCATCAAAGACTGGTTAATCGCTCAACAGTGGGGGACCGGAGATGTGCTTTGGCCGATGCGCTTTGCACTATCAGGCCTTAAGGCCTCACCAAGCCCATTTGAGATCGCCGCTGCGCTCGGTAAAGAAAAAACTTTAAAACGGCTTGCCAAAGCGGTGATGTTGCTTGAAAAGTAGAGGGTTGTGTGCTATAATACAACTAATGGCACACCACCATGTCGCCGATTTTTTCGGTGCTGAAATAAAAAAAACAAAAAATCTCGGCGCAGTATCAATACTACTGACGATTGGCTTTATTATAGCCAATTTTTTTGTGCTTCCAGAGCCACTGCAGGCTCAACAAGACGACAACGTGTCTGAAATCAAGGAAGAAATTGAAAAAAAACAGCAAGAAATTGATATTCTTCAAAAAGAAATAAGTGCGTATCAGTTACAAATTAAAGCGAAACAAGGGGAAGCAAAGGGATTGCAAAACCAAATTGCTATTTTAGACAATGAACTTGCTCGGCTGAGCCTCGATATAGAAGCAACCGGAAAACGTATTGAACAAACAAATCTAGAAGTTCAAAGCCTCAACCTGCAGATCCAGGAACTGGAGCAGGATTTAGAAAAGCAAAAAAAACGAATCGGGGAGTATTTGCGATTAATTTACCAGGCTGATCAGATCAGCTCATTAGAAATTCTATTACTTAATAATTCATTCTCAGAATTTTACGACCAGATTAAATACACCGAGGATATCCATGCTGACTTGAAACAAAATGTTGATGCATTAAAAGTTACCAAGCAGGATATGGAAACACAGCGTGGCAATCTTGAACAAAAGTTGGTTGTTGAAAAAGAGCTCAAAAATACGCTCCAGGAACAACGAGACGCCCTCGAAGAAAAAACAATTGCTCAAGAATTACTACTAGTTCAAAACAAATTGACGGAACGACAGTATAAGAGCTATGCGTACCAGCTGCAATTGGAACAGCAACAAGCGAATGCCGATATCTCTGATCTACAACAAAATATCGCTAAAATCCTTGAAGATCGTGAAAAAGCCGAGCGTTTTGAAGACTTCGGACCAGCACAACTGGCCTGGCCGGTGAGTCCGCTGCGGGGCATTAGTGCTTTTTTCCATGAC
>JAHFHR010000057.1 GCA_023246815.1 bacterium
GACGACAGCACGATACAAATCTTAAACGGACCCTACGGAGCATACATCACCAACGGTGAACTCAATGCTAAAGTACCAAAAGATACTGATCCAAAAACATTGACTCGTGAAGCGTGTGAGGAAATTCTCGCCAAAGACGGTAAGAAAAAAGGTAGCGGTCGCAGATTCAATAGAAAGAAAAAAGAAGACTCATAACCCCTCTCTCTCCCTTAGAAAAAAGTAACACAAGCAAAAAATCTCCCTCAGCGGGGAGATTTTTTGCATCCTTAACAAAATACTTTCTAAATAATCGCGCCGGATGCGTATGCCATTACTGACATCGCAAGGTAGACCGGCAATATGAGTGTTGCCGTTAACACCGAAAAGGTGCGGGCAACATCAAAGTCATAATCACTGATCTGCTCAGTGGTAGTCTGCTCTGCCATATATTTGGTTTTTATTTTATTAGCGTTATTTTGTTTTAAAAGTACCTAACACAGCAGAAACAAAATGTTTAAAATATGCCGTGCCTACCTGGTGTTGGTTTTTGTTTGTGAGCCCGCGAGTTATCTTGGGGCAATTTAAAAAGATAGGACTTGTGCGCCTATCTTTACTCTCTACAATCAGTATAGCATGTCTAACTTTTTTTGTCAACCGCAGTGCGGCTCAAAAGAGAGTTGAACCCCGAAACGTTGTTAATGCTAGGGTACTCCTTCCAAGCCGCACCAGACATCGTAGCAAAGAAAAAAATAAGTGGCAAGAAAAAAGAAAAACACCTCGAGTTTCCACGAGGTGTTTCTCCAGTTTCTAGGTTGTACCTAGCATTAACACATACAACCTAGCATACTTTTTTAGTTTTGTCAATAATTACCTAGAGAATGTAACGGCACTTGAGACTGGTGCCATCTTTCCTCCATTAGTCAGCCCAACAAGATTACCATTGGACCACTGGGCGCTGGTATATACGTTACGCGCCGACAAGGGTATGAACATATCTCTTGGTACGATCTTTGATTTTATGGTGTAATAGCGCTAGTGGTAGTACCACTTAAAAGATTTAATGATAAACCAAGTCGTAGCGTAGGTAATCTCAGTTGCCACGGGCTATGTGTAATATCAACTTCTAAATAGCCATCGTAATGAATCGAGGGTCCTGTAGTAATATTAAGATCCGAATCACTAAAAAAGACATTGACAATTTGATCACCAAACGCGTCGCCATTGTCGAATAGATCAAATAATTGTCTACCAAAACCAACTAAAAAACTACTAGAATAATGATAACCTTGATCATTACCAGATTGAATGATTGTATATGAAAGTGGCACATTTCCTTGTCCGTCTACCATAGTTACAGTAATTGAACATGGCTCAAGCGAATAGGTAACCCCATTGAAGCTAGTGGTTTCACAATATGTCGTTCGTGGTTGAGCAGGTAATACTGTAAGATTAACACCGAGTCTTAATTCAATTTCATGTTTTTGTCCTTGAGTGTCATAGTCTGCGATTTGTACAGGTAAATACCCTTGGTACGTATAGGAAGATGAGCTACTAGTATTAAGCACTTCATCATTGAATCTTCCTAGTAAGAATGTAACTTCGCTGTCGTTAGCAAAATTTCCTTGTAAGCCTAAAATTGAGGATGTTGGGAGATCGACACCAGAACTGGTAATGGAAAAATCAAATATATTTTGTTGACTAGAAGGTGTTCGTCTAATTATGAAGTCAAGAGGAATATCACCAGCTTGATCAACCATAGTAGTTTCAATACTACATGGCTCAAGTCGATATGTTGTTCCGTTTATTTCTCCCTGGCAGTAATCAATGCCAGATGCTTGAGTAATAATGATATCTTTAGGGCTACCAAGAACATAGGTGCCATCGGACTTTTTAACTGCCACAGTATAGGCGCAGTCACGAGAAGTTGTAGTAGGATTTTCCAGATACGAAACAGGTATACTAGTCAAAGGTGCAATAAGTGAATCAATCGGCGAAGTGGCTGTAAAACCATCACATGCATCATCTGGAGTAATAGTTGCTGTTAGTGGAACAAGGGCGGTCAGAGTATCTAACTTAATCTCAAAACTAGTTTGCCCAGCTTCATACCCAACAGAGATTGGTCCGGCAGGTTCGAGTGATAACGTTGGTTGATAGTTATAATATGCATTATAGAGACTTAAAATCTCAGCCGTAGTCAAAGTCTTATTATAGATTTTAACTTCGTCAATCTCACCTTTAAACTTGAAATTGCCAACCGCGTCGGCACCAATACCTAAACGAGTAGTAGTGGTACGGACTGATGACTTATACGGAAAGCCGCCAAAATAAACTTTTCCATCAGTGCCAATTTTTGGCAGATTGTGCTTTACTTCTAGCCCATTTACATACAGCTTCAATCCAACGCAAGGGCTAGGATATTTACTCTGGCAATTAAGATTTTGACTATAATCATTCGCATTACCATTAAAAGTGGCTGCGATATGTACCCATTGATTAGCTTTGCCCTTCAAGGCTTCGTTCACTTGGACCGCGGCAATAGAAGCTCCGGAATTGATTACTTCCATCACTAGAGCATCATTAAAGCCTCCTACTCCCCCATCTCGAGTTGAGAGTCTAAATGACCACGCGCTGGTATTGGTACCACCTGAACCTGCATTTTCTTTGGCAATAAGGCGCGCATTACCGATATCATCCTTAAACTTAAACCAACCAGCAAGCGTAAAGGTTGTTAACGTTCCACCGTAGTTGGCATCAATAAAGGCATTTTGGCCATTAAAAGTTCCGGACTGATCTTTGGCACCAAGGACGTTAGAGAATAAACTACCATGCAGTGTGCCATGATTATTGCGAACAGAATCATCATTACCTGCGCAGTCTAAGCGATAGTACCCAACTAAACTAGCATCAGTTTCATTCGGATGGTCAATGCAAGGGGTGCTGGTTGTGATAGTACCAACGACGGGTAGCATCGACGAAACCGCAAACGTTGCACCGGCGATGGCTACGAGAGTAATTACTGATAGCGCAACTTTATTACTGACTTTAGTTTTAGTAAGTGTATGAGCCATACCCTTATAATAAATTAGTTAATTTAAATTAAGTGATTTTATTTGCAAGCCATTCCTCCACGACTTGTTGCACTTCTCCTGTGCTAACCTGCGGCCATTGTGACTGATCATGATCATCAATGTGCTCAATACTCACTTTAGCCGCCGCTTCATCCATCAGATCAATCGCCTTGTCTGGAAAAAATTTATCGGTTATATGCTGGGCGGCTAAGTGAACGCAAGCATCAATTGCTTCTTTGGTAATTTTAACTTTGTGGAATTTCTCATACTTAGTTTTGATGCCCTCTAGGATCTCAACTGTTTCCTCTTTGGTTGGCTCGTCAATCAAAACTGGGTGCAATCGCCGATCAAGAGTGATATCCTTTTTGATAAACTCTTTATACTCTTCAGCGGTGGTCGCGCCAATGACCTGCAGATCGCCGCGAGCAAGTGCGGGCTTTAAAATATCATCAGCATCAATGGAACCTTCCGCGCCGCCAGCTTCGGCCAATGTGTGGATCTCGTCAATAAATAAAATAATACTACGGTTAGCAGCGGTAATCTCATCGGCGATTTGCTTTAATCGCTGTTCAAATTCACCGCGGTATTTAGTCCCCGCAACAATACCAGTCAGATCAAGTGCCAAGACGCGTTTCTCAAGTAAAATTTTAGGGACCTTTTTTGCAATAATTGCTCGAGCCAATCCTTCAGCAATGGCGGTCTTGCCAACACCCGGCTTGCCAATGAGCACTGGATTATTTTTGGTTCGTCGTGATAACACTTGAATGACCCTCTCAATTTCTTCTTCCCGACCAATAACCGGGTCAAGTTTCCCCTCCTGAGCAAGTTTTGTTAAATCACGTGAATACTGAGCAAGTACCGATCCTCCACCCATACCAAACCGTGGCAACGAACCTTTTTTCCAGATAAAAAATAAGGCCGCTAAAACAAGGGCCACAAAAACAAAAAAAGTATAGTTGAATTCAAAAAATGGAAGCATGACTAACAAGTAACAGAAATAACAAGAATTGATTTTTTAAACAAGTTTGACTACAATAACCATACCACAAAAGAGGTGCCACAACAACTGATATGTCAACCATTAATGACCTCATTAAAATCCTACGAACCAACAATAGCAAAGGCTCTACCTTGGCGATTTTGCCGTATTTAAAAAGAAATCACGGTGAGTATGACCTTGATCTCATCAGACTGGCGTATGACTTTGCGGCCGAAGCACACACCGACCAAAAACGAAAATCAGGTGAGCGTTACATTGAGCATCCATTACAAACTGCCATTACCCTGGCTGAGATGGGTATGGATCAATCAACTATTATCGCCGGTCTGTTGCATGATGTTCCTGAAGATACCGACTACAGCTTGGTTGATATAGAAAAAAACTTTGGTAAAGAAGTGGCGACGCTGGTAGCTGGTATTACCAAATTAGGGGTCATTAAATATCGAGGTATTGATCGCTACGCTGAAAACTTACGCAAAATGTTTGTGTCTATGGCGCAGGATGTCAGAATCATTGTGATCAAAATGGCTGATCGGCTACATAATCTACAGACACTTGACGCGCTGCCTAAAGAAAAACAACAACGCATTGCTCAAGAAAGTTTAGAAATTTACGCGCCGATCGCTCATCGACTGGGCATGGGGCAAATTAAGGGTCAAATTGAAGATCTGGCGTTCAAGTACGTCTACCCAGAAAAATATAACTGGATGATAAAAGAAGTAATGCCAAAAATGGAGTTACGACTTGAGTACCTACAAAAAGTAATTAATGTGGTCAAAAAAGAACTCCATAAAGAAAAAATTAAAATTATTGATATTCACGGACGCAAAAAACGACTATATAGTCTTTTTAAAAAATTACAAAAACCACACTACAACTACGACCCCAGTAAAATTTATGACTTAGTGGCACTGCGCATCATGGTGCCAACGGTATCCGAATGCTATAAAGCACTGGGTATTATTCATCAACACTGGAAACCCCTTCCCGGTCGCATCAAAGATCATATCGCTCAACCAAAACCAAACGGGTATCGGTCACTGCACACTACCGTCTTTTGCCTCGAAGGCAAAATTGTTGAGTTT
>JAHFHR010000058.1 GCA_023246815.1 bacterium
CGCGTCGGTCTCGGGATGCTTTTTGTAATTTATGACTGACCTCTAGTGGTACTTCAATCAGTTTTTCGCGAAATACCGAATTGGTGAATGCTGGTACGTTGTCAGTAACATACCCATACAGCATTGAAGATGGACCAACAAGTTTTCCCGTAAAGATAGCCGTGTTGACTGCGGTTTTGACGTAGTCCCCAAGTACGCAGCCAAGAAACTGTTGGTCCGTTTCTAGGCCGGCCATTTTTACTTTGCCATAGGTATTTTTCATATTTGACGCAGTGGTTCCACCTCCAAGATTCACCCACTCGCCAAGATATGAGTGCCCCAAAAAACCATAATGGGCTTTATTTGAGTATCCCTGGATCACGGTCGCTTCCACTTCTCCACCGATTTTACAGACTGGCCCCAAGCAGGTGTTACCTTTAATCTCAGCATGCGAGCTAATGATGCAGCCAGGCCCAATAGAGAGAGGGCCTCGCAGCACTGTGTATGCTCGCACCGTAACGTGATCAGCAATCACTATCGGTCCATGACTGGTGTCAAAAGTAACCGGCGTTTCAACAGTTACACTCGCGCCCACAAATACTTCAGGCTGCATTTCACTAAGCCCCTGAGCCAGCTCCACAAGATTAGCTTTAAGTATCTGCTGATTAAACACCACAATATCCCAAACATTCTTAAATAGCACACACCGACTGTCGGCCACTGGAACTTTCTGTTCTTGAATAAACGCAACGATATTTTCTAATGACAGACGAACATAAATATCAAGGACGGTACTATACATCGCAACTACTCGATCCCCTTCTTTAATAATAAAATCTTTGCCAGCTTCAATACTTTGAGCAAGCTGGCGAAGCGTTTGTATGTCAGGCACCACCGCCGCATTGAGAAACAGCACGGACTTTTGAGCAGCATTAGTTAATTTATGATCACGCTCAACAAGCCGAACTAAGTGCTCACGGACAAAAAAATCAAATGAAGCCTCAGGGAATACTCGTCGGAGCGCTTCAAAGAGGGTCAGGCCCCCACAGCGAATGTCAAACGCCGCACGCGTCAAGGTAATTGGGTAAAGCTTGGTAATGTGTTGGTCTTCAAATAAAATGATTTTCATAGAATTATAGTTTATTCCACCGTAACCGATTTAGCAAGGTTACGTGGCCGGTCCACATCAAGCCCGAGCTTGGTGGCTATATGGTACGCAAACAACTGCAGCGGCACTACCGCTAAAATTGGCGTTAACATTTCAAGCGTTTTTGGTATGTAGATTACATTATCAGCAATTTTGGCAATATCAGCATCGCCTTCAGTGGCAATGGCAATGACTCGGCCCTTGCGCGCTTTCACTTCTTCAATGTTTGAAACGTTTTTCTCATAAACACTGTCGTTGGGTACGATAAAGACGGTTGGAAAATCTTCATCAATCATCGCGATCGGTCCGTGTTTGAGCTCTCCAGAAGCACCACCTTCAGCGTGAATATAAGAAATTTCCTTGAGCTTAATTGCTCCTTCAAGTGCCAGTGGAAAATTATACTTACGACCAAGAAAGAAAAAATCCTGAAATCCTTTATACTGATCAGCAATAGCAACGACAGCGCCACTCTGCGCGAGAATTACTTCTACCTGCTCGGGAATCTTCAGTAGCGCTTCGGCAATCCGACCGCCCATGACGCTTGACATCTGACGCTGGCGTCCTAAAAGCAACGTTACGAGCGCAAGCACGGTGAGTTGTGACACAAATACTTTGGTTGAAGCAACACCGATCTCAGGTCCGGCATGATTGTAGACGCCCGCGTCGGTCTCTCGAGCAATGGTTGAACCAATGACGTTCACGATACCCAAGGTTAAAACTCCTTTTTCTTTTGCCTCCTTAACCGCGGCGAGCGTGTCGGCAGTTTCCCCCGATTGCGACAAGACCAACACCGCATCGGTCTTTGGATTTAAAATTGGTTTTCGATAACGAAATTCCGAAGCAATAGCAACCTCGGTCGGAATACCAGCATACTCTTCAAGCATGTATTCACCAATCATCGCGGCGTAACTTGCCGTACCGCAGGCCACCAGCGTCAGCCGCTCAATGCTGCGCAGTCGCTCTTCAACACTAGCCAAGCCACCCAGTACCGCGCGACCATCTTCAACAATAATACGCCCACGCAGACTATTGCGCACGGTTTCAGGTTGCTCAAAAATTTCTTTAAGCATGAAATGATCAAAGCCGCCCTTCTCCGCCTCCGCCAAATCCCATTCAATTTGCTCCACCTCTTTATCAATAACGGTGTCACTTTTTAAACTGGAAATAGTATATTCCACTCCTTTGATCACGGCCACCTCATTATCTTCAAGGGTGATGATCTGTGAAGTGTAATTTAAAATCGCCGACGGATCAGAGGCAATAATCAACTGGTCCGCTCCGACACCGATACGTAGCGGACTGGAGAGCCGAGCGGCCACCAGTGTTTCCGGTTCAGATTGTGCCATGACCACAATCGCGTATGCCCCCTTGACCAAGGTGAGTGACTTTTTAACCGCTCGCTCAAGGGTGCTGCCGGTTTTCAAGAACTTTGCAATCAAGTGCGCTAACACTTCCGTATCAGTGTCGCTACTAAAAACGCTGCCTTCTTTTTCTAGCTGCTGTTTGAGTGTTTTATAATTTTCAATAATGCCATTGTGCACGACAAATACATTCCCCTCACTATCGCTGTGCGGATGAGCATTACGATCTGATGGCTCGCCGTGTGTTGCCCAACGAGTGTGCGCAATGCCAACTGGCCCCTCAAGCGGATGGCCGGCTAATAATTTTTCCAATGCTGCGACGCGACCCTTTACCTTGAGGGCATCAATCTGACTGCCGTTCCACACCGCCATGCCGGCGGAGTCATACCCGCGGTATTCAAGACGCTTGAGTCCATCGAGTAAAATAGGGCTTGCTTGTTTTTTACCAATGTATCCAACGATACCACACATAGTGTTCAAATTAAAAATTGTTTATAGCTTGTTCCAGACAAACTCAAATAACATCTTCTGGGTTTGATAAATATTCACATCTTCAATAATCACGCCAATCGGTTTTTGATTTTGATCCACGGAGATCATCGCCACTTTACCCCCATAGATCAAGGTATACGTCGGTGAGCTCTCTTTACGGGTTAGCCACTTACGCTCATCAAGACCGCGTGTCTCACCACCAGGACCAAAGGAAATAACTTTCACATTGATGCCCGCGCTAATACGGTCTTTGGAGAACTCAGGGTAGGTATTGTATAAAAAACTTTTAATGGCTGAGGATGAGTAGACGTAGTATTCTTTATCAGCTCGCTGACAGGCAGCAATGACATCTTGCAAAATTGTTTTGATGCCAGGATAGCCGTCGTAGAACTTAACTACTGGTTTCAACCCAGCATTGTCGTGCATGGATCGCAGCTGTGGGATAATACTATCAACTTCCGCTTTCATCCGTTCAAGCTGCTGCTTTTTTTGATTAAGTGTTTCTTTGAGCTGCTCGGGGTCTTCGGCAACAAAATACTGCTTCTTGTCTTTGTGGTAGTAGCTGGCCAGACCTGTATCAATCAACGAGCGCAGAATATCGTAGGTAGTTCCTCGATTAATATCTGCTGCTTCAGCAATACGGCGCACCGATGACGGGCCGAGTTTAAGACTAGCCAAGTAAACCTTGATCTCCTTATCACTAAGGCCAATTTTTTGCAGAATTTGCTCTACCATAGGAATATGAGGGATAAAAGCATTGTACACTTTGTATTTTATTTGTCAATTTTTTTTCTACACTTTTGTGGATAAATACAAAAAATAGCTTAATTAAGCTATTTTTTATTTACCATACTGTATGAAAATTACCTGCAATTATTCCCAATCTGGATGATACAGCTTTGACATGCCCAAAAAATCAATAATAATGGGCATTAAATTCTTTCCCTGAATCATGTTGAGACGGCCCCGGCCGCACTCACGCTCAGAGTAGCCGCGGGTGTCATCAAGCCTAATCCCCCGACCGCGAATGGTTACCGGCACTGGGTCAGCGGTGTGCATCTTGAGCTGACTTGAGGTGGTGTGATCAGCGGTAATGACCGTAAGAATATCAGTCCGCGCGACTAATGGCTCAAGTGCTTGATCAATTTTTTCAATAAACTGTCGCTTAGCTTCATACTCCCCATCCTCAGCCAAACTGTCGGCCGCCTTGATGTGTACAAAAACAAAATCATACTGCTCCAACAGCTCAAGTGCTTTGATAATTTTAATCTTAATATTTGAATCAAACGTACCGGTCACGTGATCTTCGGGACTGAATTCAAATACATCCATGCCTAATGTTCGCGCGATGCCTCGGTACAATGGGCCAGCAGCTACTGCTACCGCGCGCAAATTATATTTTTCTTCAAAACTTGGCACATTGGGCGCAAGCGTACCCGCACCACGAAAAAGCAACGTATTGGCTGGTAACTTTCCTGCGGCCTGGAGTTCGGCATTGAATTCAGCGGCCATCAATTTCTCGGTGGTAATCTGAGTAAATTTATTCAGCACGTTAGCGGTGAACTGCGCATCCGTTACACTAGCGGTGAACTGCGTCTCCGGTGTAGCATCAAACGGACGTACCTGCAAACGAGGGGTACCAATCGCGTACGGATCCTGATCAGTAATGCGCGGACTCAGGCCTGGTCCTCGCAGTACCATACCAAGACGATGCCCCATGCCGGGACGAAGCATGAAACGGATTCCATCAATTTCAATGTCTCCTAACACGTCAATGATTGGTTGAGTTGAATCAATGCGTCCAGCTCGTCTATTCACCACGTATCCGCGCGCATCAATCGTACCAGCGTTAACGCGATAGGCAATATCGCCTGGTCGAACCTCCATGTTAATTCCGGCGCACTCATACACTCCGCGACCAGCATACTGTTTTTTAATATCATACCCAAAAATTGAAAGATGGGCCGTATCGCTACCGGGGCGAATACCAACATCAATCGGGTACATTAAACCAGAAATGCCATCGGTGGCAATCGAATCAAGATTGGGAGTTTGTGCTGCTTCAAGCGG
>JAHFHR010000005.1 GCA_023246815.1 bacterium
GATGCCCAGCCCCCTACTCAACAACAAGGAGCGCAGGGTGAGGCAGTCGCTAAGTTGGGGGATGACGTCAAGGCAACGCTCGCTGAAGCGAGTGTCCCCCTGGTGCAGTTGTACGAAAAAGACGTCGCGGAAATCGAGCGGCATGTTGACGTCGCCGCTCGCAACTTGTCACAAACGGCACTCCGCTTGGGCGTACCACTGCCGGTCGGCGCTCGATTGACGCTGAACGGCCCCAGCTTGTCGGATGATCCGGCAAAATTGCATCGGTACGAGTCGGCGTTTTCGGGGTTGCACCGTGATGCAACCTTGATTGAAGAGCTCAGCTTCGCGCTGGCAATATCAGCGCCACAGCGAGCAGTGGTGGTTGTGGACCCTCAACCATTCCAGCTTCGCTTACGGCGCAGCGTCATTGTGCCGTCTGTGTCTGATGGAGCCGAGCTTCAGCTGCCACTAGACACCATCGCGCCGCCGACGCTTGAACTGTCCCGGCAGCTATAGCCATCTTGACACAAGACCCTATGGGGGTCACCGCGGCCTTGTCCTGTTTATCGGACCAGGCCGCTCTTTTTATTATAAAGGTGATGTTTGGTTGACAAGATAACGATTACTTGATATTGTAGTAACGCTAATTAACTAAGTTATTTACCAACGGTACCTCGGTTTCTGCTAGAAGTTAGGGAGATCCTTCGACTCCTCCTCACTTCGTTCGGAGTCGCTTGCGGATGACTAGCGTCACTTGGATACCGCGTCGTAACAGCAATGCCATGCTAGACAAAAAGAAGAAAGAGCGTTTAATCGCTAAGTACAAGACGCATACCAGCGACACTGGTTCAAGCCAGGTCCAGATTGCGATCTTGACCGAAGAAATTAAAGAATTAACGTCTCATTTGAAGTCTCACAAAAAAGACTTCTCATCACGACGAGGCCTTTTGAAAAAAGTAGCAGAACGGCGACGACTTTTAAATTACCTCAAACGCGAGGACGAAAAAGCCTACACCAAACTTGTCAAAGACCTAAAAATCAAGGTAGCCGCCATTCCGTCACAGGAAGTAGCCGCCTTGGTTGAGCCCGCGAGTGATGAAGAAGTTGAAACTGAGGAACCTTCAGAGGAGTCACCTGAGGAGTAGGATATGATAAAACACAAAGAGCAGCGCGTCGGCGTATTTGTTGACGTTGCTAATATGTACCATTCAGCAAAAAATTTGTTTGGTGCAAAAGTGAACTTTGAAGAAGTATTAAAGACAGCCACGGCTGGACGCAAATTGATTCGAGCGGTTGCCTATGTGATTCGCTCTGATTCAGAAGAAGAGCGCGGATTTTTTGGCGCTCTTGATAATCAGGGTTTTGAAGTCAAAGCCAAAGATTTACAGATTTTTGCGGGTGGCGCGAAAAAAGCGGACTGGGACGTGGGCATTGCCGTTGATGCCATTAAAATGGCTGATAAGCTGGACAGCGTTATTCTGGTGTCTGGCGATGGGGATTACATCCCGATGGTAACGTACCTGCGAGAAAACAAAGGCTGTCAGGTTGAAGTGCTGGCCTTTGGTAAAACCACTTCGGGACGATTGATTGAAGCGGTTGATGACTTTATTGATCTGGGACAGGACACCAAGCGCTATTTGATTAGCAGCGACCGAAAGCTCAAGTTGATGCCCCGACTGCATAAGCTGCATAAATAAAAAGTTGACACTTAATTACACTAACCGAACTGGAACACTTAAGAACAGTTGTTAGTAGTTATCTACCGCGCATACTTACTGCGCCGCAGATATGTACTAGTAACTCTTTTTAAGCACACCAGTTCATAAGGAGTTTTTGCATGAAAGCAAAAAGCTACACGACCAATTTTGCAGGCCGTACGTTAACTATTGAAACCAGCAAGCTTGCGCTGCAAGCTCATGGCGCCTGTACGGTGCGCTACGGTGATACGGTGGTGCTGGCCACTGCAGTGATGGGTGGAATCCGCGACGGCGTGGATTTTTTTCCGTTGTCCGTTGAGTACGAAGAGCGACTCTACGCTGCCGGAAAAATTAAAGGCAGTCGCTGGATTAAGCGTGAGGGCCGACCGTCAGACGATTCAGTATTGACGGGGCGTCTGATTGACCGCTGTATCCGACCACTCTTTTCTAAAGAATTAAAAAATGAGGTACAGGTCATCGTGACCGTATTGTCGTTTGATGGTGAAAATGATCCAGACGTACCGGCCTTGATCGCCGCTTCAACAGCGCTTGCCATGTCCAACATCCCGTGGGGTGGACCATTACTTGGCGCTCGTGTTGCGTTGTGTGACGGTACGTGGGTAGTTAATCCAACATTTAAACAGCGCATCACAGCAGCGGTTGAACTGTTGGTTTCTGGCCGTGACAACAAACTCTTGATGGTTGAAGCTGAAGGTATGGAAGCATCTGAAGCAGCGGTGTACGATGGTATCGCACTGGCACTTAAAGATGGCCAAGCTGTTATTAATTTAATCAATGACGTAGTCAAAGATGTTGGCGTTGAAAAAATTTCACTCGCCTCATTGGCTCCACAGCAAGATGAGCAAGAAGCTCCGGAATCAGCTAAAGAAGTAGTTGAAAAGACACAAGCCTGGTTGTCGGCACATATTGGCAATGCCTTATTTGGTCAGGCACTCGCGTCAAAAGGTGATCGCAAGGCGGCGTTGCAACAGGCCAAGGCTGAGTTAATGGAGTATCTTGAAGCTGAGAATATTGGTAAAGATCGTCGCAAAAAAGCCGCTCCGTTATTTGATGCGTTTGTTGACGCGGAAATATCGCGAGCGATTCTAGAAGAAGGCAAGCGTGTTGATGGTCGCAGTCTTACTGACATTCGACCACTGTCTGCGGAAGTACCGATGCTGCCGCGAACCCACGGTTCTGCTTTGTTCATGCGCGGTGAGACGCAGATTTTATCAATTGTTACCCTTGGCTCACCCGGTGATGAGCAGACGCTGGAAGGACTTGAAGAAAGTACCACTAAGCGTTTCATGCATCACTACAATTTTCCGCCCTTTTCCGTTGGTGAAACTGGCCGCATGACCGGACCAGGCCGCCGAGAAATTGGACACGGTGCGCTTGCCGAGAAAGCATTGCGACCGCTGATTCCTTCAAAAGAAATTTTTCCGTATACCATTCGTCTTGTGTCTGAAGTGCTTGGCTCAAACGGTTCGTCATCAATGGGTTCAGTGTGCGGTTCCAGTCTGGCGCTGATGGATGCGGGTGTGCCAATTCCAAAAGCTGTCGCTGGCATTGCGATGGGGCTTGCTTCTAATGAAGCTGCTGGTCAGTACAAAGTGTTGACCGACCTTCAGGATCTAGAAGATGGCGCCGGTGGTATGGATTTCAAGATTGCCGGTACTAAAGATGGTATTACGGCGATTCAGCTTGATACCAAAACCAGCGGTATTCCGTTGGAGGTGATTAAGCAAACACTGGAACAGGGCAGAGACGCCCGACTGCGTATTCTTGAAGTCATGGATGCCGCGATTGCCGCTACTCGTGCAGAACTGTCTGAGTATGCGCCGCGTATTGTATCATTTAAGATTGATCCAGAACGCATCCGCGAAGTGATTGGACCGGGCGGCAAGATTATCAATAAAATTATCGCTGAAACCGGTGTACAGATTGACATTGAAGAAGACGGTACTGTCATGGTGACGAGCGTTCATGGTGATGATTCTGAGCGTGCGGTGAAGTGGATCCAAGATATTGTTCGTGAAATTCAAGTCGGCGAAGTATTCACCGGTAAAGTATCACGACTCTTTGATTTTGGCGCGATGGTTGAGATGCTGCCTGGCAAAGAAGGCATGGTGCATGTCTCTGAGCTGGCGTACCATCATGTTAATCAAGTATCTGATGCGGTGAATATCGGCGATGAAGTAACCGTCAAGGTAATTAACATTGATGAAAAAGGCCGTGTCAATCTATCTATTAAAGCATTGCTCACTCCACCAGAAGGCTATGTGCCACCGACCAACAGTGGACGTCCATCACGCAGTTTTGATCGCGGTCCGCGCGGACGCAAGCCTCGGTTTTAGAGTAACGATACGTTAACAATGAAACACCTCGTGCAACAGTTTGGGCGCAATCATCTCGCAGCGCTGGGGCTGCTGCTCGGGGTGTTTTTGATTATTACGATTTCCCTCGCCGCCTGTTGGTACGATCGTGCCGCTGCCGACACTTTATTTTTTGCAGCACCGGCTGATAGCGTGGTGTATGTCAGTTATCGTACGCTTGTACTCCAGCCTGACCGGCAGTTGCCACCATTACCAGTCAATAATTTTATTGCTGGCTACGATCATTTTTTATCACTCGCTCACCGAGTGTCATACGCTTTTTTTCCGGTTGATGGTCGCCTTGAGTCCGTAGTATTGTTTGAATTAAAAGATACCAGTACATTGGTCGAACCAGCCAGTAGTACCAGCCGATTCATCACCGAAACGGTGTTTGCGGTGGCAACCTCAGAAGCAGCTTTGTCTAAAGTTCAAGCGACAGCGGCGAGTGCAGAGTTATCACTTGGGGCACTGATTAATCGTCAGTTTGCCCGAGCAGCAGGTTATGGCTATGTTGCTACGCGGCAGCTGACGGGGTATGTGCCGGATGCCGTTGTACCGCTCATAGCCCAACTGCCGGCGACGGTGCAGTTTAATCTTGGCACACATCAGGGCGCATGGGTGGCGCGCAGTAACGTAGCCACAAAAGTAGGTACAGTATCAGTAGTGCCAATCATTACTACTATTCCCGAAGCGGCGCTTGCCTATATCAGTGGCGGAGCATTTTCGGCATTAGCTGAGGTGCTGGCTGGTGCTGGCTTAGGACAAACCGTTGCGCATCTTTATCAGGAGTTGCCGTTAGTTGATGGCTATGCGCCGTTTTTTAACCGACCATTTGAGTTAGTGATGGGGAGTACAGGGGATATGGTGCTGATACTGCACAATATCACTCCGGCTGAATTTACAGATTTTGAGCAGATAATACTGGGTATTTTTGCCCTGCTGTTTCCACAAGAGGTTGTTCGTACGTTACCCGACGGCAGCAATGTCACTGAATTGGTAGTTGATCCGTCAAAAGTTGAGAAAACCAGAGAATTTCTTATTAATACCACATTTTTTGTTTTAACAGAGCCAAAAAATAACCAATTGTTTTATAGTCTTGATGGTCAAAACCTTATATTAGCTACCAATCGTGAGCTACTGGAGCAGGTTTTACCCCCTCCTTCAGATTTTAGGGCTGGTATTGATATCTCATTGTTGAGCAAAAAATGTGGATTCTTATCCATGAGTCCACTATTTACAATGAACGCTTCTTTACGCGAATCGCTACGAGCACTTTTTGCTGATCAGATGATTGCCATCGGTCTTGACCATAAAGGTAAAATTCAGGCCTGTGTAAGTAGTTTTTAGGGTATCTGTGGATAAGGTGTTCATAAATAACTTTAATTAAAAAACTTTTTTGAAAATTTGTAAAGAGATAAAAATTGCTTAATTGAGCAATTTTTTTTCTATAAATAACCTTTGTATTGACAAAAGTATACCACTCTGATATAGTTACTATAGTAATGCTTCTTGATAACTCAAGAAAGATCCCCCCAAGTAAGATAACTTGGAGGAATTTTTTTCTCCTTTACTATACTTCTTTCGAGGTATAAACCTGACTATGTCTCGACAAAAACAAAAATCAAAAATTCGGTTGAAGGGCCCTATAAAGAGAGTCCTAACCAAAGGATGGTAGAGGAGAGCTTCAGTCGGGGGAAGCACAACAGCAGGTTTTCGCAAGCGACTGTCTGTAGTGTCCAGCGAGTACTACATCACCACGTGGTGTCGTGTTCGTTGGGCACCCAGGCCTCTTTCGAAAGCTTTGGGGCGCCGCCGCCATTTATTCATTTATTTGGGCGAAGCAGCGCCCCGTTTTTTTTGTCAATTTTAACACCCGGCTGTATTGACACTATCTGTAGGCGTCTGTATCATTTATATACTATGGATACAAAAACTATTGAGGCAATCAAGCAGGATTTACTTAAGGAAAAAGAACGGCTTGAGTCTGAGCTTGGTAATTTTGCCAAGAAAGATTCATCAATGGCTGATAACTATACCAGTGATTTTCCTAAATTTGGCAACGATGAAGATGAGAATGCCAACGAGGTGGCCGAGTACTCTGATCGACTGGCGGTTGAGCACACTTTGGAAAAGCAATTAAAGGATGTACATAAAGCACTGAAAAAAATTGCCGACGGAACCTATGGTATCTGTGATCACTGCGGCGAGCCAATTGGCGAGGAACGGCTGAAGATCAGACCAACCTCTACGAGTTGCGTGTCATGCAAAAAAAGATTGACGGGTGAAGTGGATTAATGCAACGTTTTGTGTTTGCCAACGCGGTTGTGGTTGCGCTGTTCATTGTTGATAGAACGCTCAAGCGTTGGTTTAATCAAAATCCTTCCGAGATTATCGGAAGTGATTTTTTTTATAATCAATTACAGTTCCGATTTGCCAAAAATTTTGGTGTTGCCTTTGGTATTAATTTGGGACAGACAATCACCAGTATGGTTGTGGTGGGGGCGATACTATTGGTGATGTGGATGTTGGTCAGCGAATATCGGCAACGTCATACGCTTACTGTCTGGGGGCTGACGTTTATTCTCATCGGCGCAATTTCTAACTTGTTTGATCGTCTGCTATTTGGCTACGTTGTTGATTACATTGATGTGCCATGGTTTACGGTATTCAATATCGCCGATGTGATGATTACGGGTGGTGTATTGTTGTTGATCAGTTCTATTTTTTTAAAGAAGTCCTAGGCTCGTTGCAGGTACAACTTGACAAAAAATAGATATTTAGTTAAGGTGGGCTATCCAGCATTACGTTTGTTTTTACGACAACAAGCGCTTCGTGATCTTGGAAGCACTTTGAAACATATAGATTGGGACAGACCGCAGCTCTTGTTGCGGTCTAAAAATGCACATGGACTAACTGTAATGGAGAGTGAAGATGAAAACCAGCATCGCACTTACTTTGGCAATAGCAGTGTGTAGTGTGGGTTGTCCGATGGATCCCATGAATCCCGTGGATCCGATGGGCATGCCAATGCCGGAAATTCTAGTGGATCCGGTTTCGCCAATCGGTGAGCCGTTGACGCTGATAACCGGTGCCGTGAAAGGAGTCGTGGATACGGACGAGTTTTTAGTCCATATCTACTTCCATTTTGTAGACCGGAATGGCTCTACCTATTCGGAGCAGTTCCAACACCTCCATCGTCAAAAAGTCGAAAGTGTGCCCATCGTGGTTGAGGACGACGGGCGCTGGATGGCGGAGTTTAATGACCACCAGTTTTCCCGAGATCTGGTTGTTGAGGTGATCGCCGTTCTTGTTCATGAGGATGATGGGTTACCTTACGTCCTAAGGGACAACCTCTTTGGCGATGGTACAATCGAAGCATACCTTCTCAATCGGTCTGGGGTGGAGGCGGTTTTTGTGCAGCCTAGACCAGCCGCGCGCTGAGAGGCGACCAGTGCGTTAGCACCTTGTATTTTACAGAGCTATTCACCGCAGTATCGTGGATAGCTCTGTTTTTACATTGTTACTTGACGGTCGGAGGCAGAAGCGTTAAACTACTTTTGACAATTCAATACAACATAGCGCGCTAATTATTAGGGCGTTTTTTGTATGTCTTCAAAAGTCTTATCTGCGGCCGTACTTGGTTTAGAGTGCGAGTTGGTTGAAGTAGAAGCCGACACTACCTTAGCATTGCCCAATATTTTTATTGTTGGTCTGCCGGATAAGGCCGTTGACGAATCAAAGGAGCGAGTACGCAGTGCCATTAAAAATTCAGGCTTTGAAATGCCGCGATCAAAAGTGACCATTAACTTGGCACCGGCTGATTTGAAAAAACAAGGTCCGGCCTATGACTTACCAATTGCGGTGAGTATTTTACTAACGACGCAGCAATTAAAAGATATTGGTGACGCGATGCGGCAGTTGTTTATTGGTGAGTTAGCACTTGATGGCACGCTGCGTCCGGTGGCTGGTGTGCTTTCCATGTGCCTTGAAGCAAAAGCGCAGGGGATTACAAAGTTATTTTTGCCACAGCAAAATGCCGCTGAGGCATCTCTAGTATCTGGCTTGGAGATTTTTCCGGTGAATAATTTAGCAGCGCTTGGACGGCATCTCGGCCGCCAGCAGTTGATTGAGCCGTTTGTCGGTCAGCCTTTTGTAGCACAACCGGTGAGTATGGTTTTTGACTTGGCCTACGTCAAAGGTCAACAGCACGCCAAACGCGCGCTGGAAATTGCTGCGGCCGGTGGACACAACGCGTTGTTGTCCGGACCGCCCGGTTCAGGGAAAACAATGCTTGCGAAAGCCTTCGTATCAATTATGCCGGACATGACCGAGAGCGAAAGCCTTGAGGTGACGCGGATTTATAGCGTGGCTGGATTACTACCGCACGATCAGCCGCTGGTAACCCAGCGACCGTTTCGTAGTCCACACCACACTGCCTCCGGCGTAGCGCTGGTGGGCGGGGGAGCGTGGCCAAAGCCAGGCGAGATTTCACTGGCGCACCGCGGGACATTATTTCTTGATGAATTCCCCGAATTTCCACGAGCGGTGCTGGAAAATTTACGCCAGCCACTTGAAGACGGCACCATTTCCGTGTCGCGCGCCGCTGGCACGCTGCAATTTCCGGCAAAGTTTACCCTGATCGCCGCGATGAATCCCTGTCCGTGTGGGTACTTAACTGATGCTGATCATCAGTGTACCTGTTTGCCAGGACAGATTATTAATTATCAGAAAAAAATTTCCGGGCCACTGTTGGACCGGATTGATTTGCATATTGACGTCCCCAAAGTGCAGTTTGAAAAAATTGTTGATGATACGCCGACGGAGAGTTCAAAAACCATTCGCGCCCGCGTTGAGGCTGCGCGGCGGTTGCAGCAGCAGCGCTTTACTGGATTACCCTTGATTACTAACTCAGAGATGAGTTCTCGTCAAACTAAAGAGTTTTGCGGCGTTGATGATAAAACTACGGAGTTGCTCAGGCAAGCGGTGGTGCGGTTGGGGTTATCAACGCGCTCGTATTTTCGGGTACTGAAATTGGCGCGTACCATTGCGGATTTAGCGGAAGAAGAAACTATCCAGCTTGATCATGTGGCGGAGGCGTTGCAGTATCGGCCGAAGATGGACTAAAATTTTATGATGCTATTTTTTGATAGTAGTGTTGAAGACTTTATTCTATCTCTTGAAAAACAAACTATTGCAAAAGTGTTGCGCGTTATTGACTTACTCGAAAAATTCGGTCATCATCTTAGCTTGCCTCATAGTAAGAAAATAAGTGCTAATCTATTTGAGCTTAGAATTAGGGGTCGCCAAGAAGTACGTATCTTTTACACTTTTCAACGAGGCAGCGCAGTGATGCTGCATGGTTTTATTAAAAAATCGCAAGCAACACCAGTACGAGAAATCGAGCAAGCTACGAAAAAATTAAAGGGCTTGACGTAGTATAACATATACGTTATACTACCAATAGTTACTATTTACCAAAAATTCATGAAGTCTTATACGACATTCAAGCGGCAGCTGCTTAAGGATCGGCCAATTAAAGAAGCCTACAAAAAACTTGGCCCAGAGTTTGAGCTCATCCAACTCATTATTGAAAAACGTTTGGAGCAGGGTTTAACTCAAGCGGCACTAGCAAGAAAACTTGGCACCAAGCAATCGGCTATTTCTCGTCTGGAGCGTGGGGGTTATAATCCCAGCCTTACTTTCTTGCGCCGGCTGGCTAAAGCGCTGGACACGGAACTCCGCGTCTCTCTTTCCTAATAGATAACTAGTTGGGTAGAGAGTATCAAACTTTTTTCAGTTCAAGCAGTTATCTGGTATAGTGCAGCGGGTTTTGACGCACGCCACCAGAGCGTACTTCAAAGTGTACGTGTGACCCGGTTGAGCGACCGGTTGAACCCATTGCACCGATTTCTTGGCCTTGCGCCACATCTTCGCCGACTGCCACAAAGAGTTTACTCAAATGACCGTACAATGTTTGTTTACCGTTACCATGATCAATCTCAATGACGGTGCCGTAGCCGCCATTCCAGCCGCTTTGCGCTTTAACCACTCGCCCAGCATCGGCCGCCATTACTGATGAACCAAGCGGACAGGCAATATCAAGACCGGTATGTCGGTAACGGAAGTACTGGCTAATGCGGCGGCAGGTGGTCGGCCATACCAGTTCACCGGTGGCAGTTACCGCCAGTGGCGGTGCGGTGCCGGTTTGTGCTGGTGTGGTGAGCTGACGGAAGGTGAAGGTCGGCGGCGGTGCAATTTTTTGACCGCCCGGAATCAGCAGCTGCTCGCCAGTGTTGATGTCATCGGCGGAGGCTAGTTTATTGAACTCAATAATTTTTTCGGCGTCCACGCTGTATTTCTTGGCAATTGAGGCGATCGTGTCTCCCTTGGCCACTTTGTGGCGCACACCAGCAGTTGGTAGGATCGCCAAACGATCACCCGGTCTAATCAGATTGTAAGCGGTGAGATTGTTTTCCCAGAGCAGCGTGTTGCTGGTTACGCCGAAACGCTCGGCCACTTCCGAGACAGTGTCGCCGGGCTGCACCGTGTAGTAGATAATTTCATCGCGGGTGCGCAAATTTTCTTCGGTGGGCGAGAGAATGGGACTGACCACAGCGCTGTCGCCGGCCACCGTTGAGGGGATAAGTTCTTCGGCGTCAGTCCCTCCGGAAATGTATGGTTGATTTTCAACTCCGACTTCGCCGAGATAGCGGGTAATTTTTTTGGTATTTTGCAGCGGACCTTCTTCTTCAATGACGCCAAAATCTTCGGTAGTCACCAGTGCCGCAAAGATACTGGTTTCACCAAAGTCATCACGCTGAATTTCATAGGCGTTGAGATTGGCGGCGACGGTAAAGGTGATGATGATTCCGACAATGACGTGAATCAGGTAGCGGCGAGAAAAGGGATGGATGAGCGGGTGCGTGCTTTTGTGCGGCGCGTAAAATTTAGTCGCCACTTTTTTAATGAGTAGGTATGCTTTATAGCCGGGCAGTACGGTTGCGTATAACAAAAAACGCCCCACCGGACCGAGGAGCTTAATCAGCAGCTTGACCCATCGCGGCGCGTATGTGCTGAGTATGGTCAGGCCGTCAAGGAGCACTGCCGCTAGTCGCACCACTATTTTTTTGAAGCGTTCAAAAATATGCAAAGTTGGTTAGTACTTAGATCCGGAAAATAACCAAGTGCACGTACTTATTCATACCACGATGTGGCGAGGGTGTCAATTGATGTGCGCATGACAATTTGCTATTATGGTACTAGTAAATATCATATGGAAGTGCTTTTAATAAGCGTAGTAGCGTTGGTGATCCTCGGTTTTGCAGCCGTGATTTTTTTGGTTAATAAAAAGTTTTCTGATTTTAGTAAAACCGGAAAAGATGATCAGGCGATGTTAATGCTGCAGGGTCAAATTACGGAGATCAGTAAAACCCTTGATATTAAACTGGGGCAGACTACCGATGTCATCCAGAAACAGTCGGATCAAAATTTAAATATTATTCGTAGCTTGACTCAGGAACTTACCAGTTTGCGCGAGACCAACAAGCAGGTGCTGGGAGTGCAGGACCAGATTCAAAAATTAGAGCGGGTGCTCACCAGTCAGAAACAGCGGGGCAACCTCGGTGAAGCTGGACTGCAGCTGGTGATGGAAAATATTTTACCGCCGACTTCATTTAAGATGCAGTATCGGTTTGACGACGGCGATATTGTTGACGCCGCTATTTTTACCAAAGACGGACTGATTCCGGTGGACGCTAAATTCTCTTTGGAAAATTATAGCCGCCTGATCAATGAGCATGACGAGCAGCGCCGACAGGTACTTGAGAATGAATTTAAAAATGATCTCAAAAAACGCATTGATGAAACCAGTAAGTACATTAAACCGGACAAGGGTACGCTGAATTTTGCGTTTATGTTTATTCCGGCTGAGGCGATTTACTATGACTTGCTGGTCAATGAAGTTGGTGCGGTCAAAGTAAACACTCGCAATCTGATTGAGTACGCATTTAAAGAGCGCAAGGTAATTATCGTTTCGCCCACGACGTTTGCGGCCTATCTGCAAACGGTGTTGCAGGGACTTAATGCCCTGAAATTGGAAAAGCAAACCCAAGAGATTATCAAGCGTGTTGAGATGCTGCAAAAGCATTTGGTTGCCTATGATTCATACACTAAAAAACTTGGTGCCAACTTGGAAACGGTAGTCAACACCTATAACACGTCGCAAACAGAGCTTAAAAAAATTGATAAAGATGTGGTGAAAATTGCCGGCGTGACCGAGGGCATTGATCCGCTGCAGCTTACGTCACCCCAACGCGATGAATAGTCATGGCGCACCATTCACGGGTCTTGAGCAGGCTGTGTTAAAAACAGTGGCTTTTTTTGATGTGTTTGATTACCCGTTGACCGCGATTGAAGTGCACAAGTGGCTCTACCAACCAGATCAGCGCTATTCGCTTTTGGAGATTTTGGTCGCGTTGAGTTCGGACTCCCTTGCCACGCAGCTTGAAACAAAAAATGGTTTTTATTTTTTGATTGGTCGTGCTCACACCACTACCATTCGTCTTGAACGCTACCAAATTGCTGAAAAAAAGTTTTACATCGCCCTGCGCGCCGCGCGCTTTTTGCGCTACATCGCCTTTGTTGAACTGGTGGCGGTGTGTAATAACGTTGGCTATAATAACGGTTCAGCCGAAAGCGATATTGATTTTTTTATTGTTGCCAAATCCGGCCGGTTGTGGTGGGCGCGGTTACTGGTGACCACGGCCACCACACTGCTGGGTATCCGCCGCCATGGCATTAAAATTGTGGACCGGGTGTGTTTGAGTTTTTACACCGCTGATTCGCGTCTCAACTTGTTCGATATCGCGCTTGCTCCGGATGATCCCTATTTAGTGTATTGGTTTGCAACGCTGGCGCCGATTTATGATTCCGGTACGACCTATCAAACATTTCTGAGTAAAAATACTTGGTTGCAAGCGTATCTTCCGCACTTTCACGCCACGACGTTGTCTGATCGTCGGCGCATCACGGATACACCGCTGGCCGTCTTTTCCAAAACCCTTGACCGAAAAATTTTGACCGGCGGAACTGGCGCGTTTTTTGAACGTCTGGCAAAGCGGCTGGAGCGTGTGCGGATGCAGCGGTATCTTGGTGATAGTTTAGGTGAACACAATTCCAACGTGGTGGTGACCGATGATATGCTGAAGCTGCACAAAACCGACCGCCGTGAAATTTTTAAGCAGCGTTGGCATGAACGCCTGACGCAGATGGGAATCGTATGAAACGATTTATCACACCGTTTATTTTGGAAAAGGAAAATTATCTGATTTTGACGTTTACCGTGGTGTACGTCGCGGCCTTTACCTTTAACGGGTTGCTGCAGCAGAATCTTGAATTTTTGTACTACACGTTTTTGCTCGGCATCTTGATCTATACAGTGCTCTACATTCATCACCAGTTGCATCTGGCATCATTTATTTTGATGAACTTATCCATCCTTGGATTTTTGCATCTACTGGGTGGTAACCTGTATCTTGGTGAGTCACGATTATATGATTGGTATTTTATAGAGGGTATTTTTCGTTATGACAACTTTGTGCATGCCTACTCGACGTTTATCGGCACCATCACGATGTACTCACTGTTGATTAATTTTGTGACCGATCCGCTTAAAAAACGCTATCCGGTGTTTGCCGTATTGTTGGTGCTGATGGCAATCGGCATGGGTACGATTGTAGAATTGGTTGAGTTTCTCGCGGTAATTATTTTTGGGGTAGAAGAGGAGGTTGGCGGATACTTTAATAACGCGCTTGATCTATTCTTTAATACACTCGGAGCGACGCTGGCCACCATCATCATTTTTTTCTATCAGTATAGACCAAAGTTTGTTCAGCGCATTGATGGTAAAATTGGAAAAACTAATTAGATTTGGGTTGTACGCCTTTATTTTTTTACTGCCCTGGCAGACTCGTTTGATCTGGCAGGACGCGTTTTTGAACGGCTTTGTTTGGGAGTACGGCCGCTTTAGCTTGTATGGGACCGAGTTGCTACTGTGGGTGACCATGCTCCTGTATGGTGTTTGGTTATTGCGTGCCAAAAAAATTTCTCAGGTACGCTGGGGAAGTTTGTTTGAAAAAACTAAAGAGCCCGCCACGATGGTGTACTGGTTGGTGGTGGCATTTACGCTCGTCGCTGGTCTGTCGGTCACCTGGGCGCTTAATGCGGATTTGGCATACCTGCGTTGGTTCACACTGCTTGAAGCGGTGGCGGTTTTTTCTATGTTGTTGCTGCTGCGTATCAAATTATTTGAGGTCGCCGTAGTATGGGTCGGCTCGGCAATTGTTCAGGCAGTATTTGCTACCTATCAATTTTTTACCCAGTACACGTTCGCTAACAAATGGTTGGGCATGGCCTACCACGATCCGCTGTTGGGCGGTTCTATTATTTTACAAAGCGCCAATGAGCGCTGGCTGCGGGCCTATGGTAGCTTGCCGCATCCCAATGTACTGGCTGGATTTTTGGTGATTGGGTTGCTGTTTTCCATCTACCTTGCGTTTGTTGCCAAAAATCGGGCGCAACGCGCACTAGCCGCGGTGGGGGTGGTGACCATTACCCCCGCATTGTTTTTCAGTTTTTCCCGATCGGCCTGGGTGGGACTCATCGTTGCCTTAGTATTGTTGCTGCTGTGGTTCTCTAGATCAGCACAGAAGACATTACCTACCAAGCGCGTGTATTTACAAGTACTGCTCTTGGTACTACTTATCGTGTCGGTGCTTGGCAGTACCTTATCCGAAGCACTGGTTACCCGATTGCGGGGGGTTGAGCCACTGGAAGTCAGCTCTATTACCTTGCGTTTTACTTTTACCGAGCAGGCCCTACAAGTGTTTCAACACGACCCTTTCTTTGGTGTGGGTATTGGCAACTACACCCTTGGCGTGTTTCAAATCATCAACGCTACCTGGCCCGGCTATTATTACCAACCGGTGCACAATGTATACCTACTAGTGTTGGCTGAGCTGGGCATCATTGGTTCGATATTATTCTTTATTATTATTGCCAGACTGTTACTGTGGGCGATGCAGTCCAGCGCGTCTATTGAAAAAACCATCACCAGCCTTTCACTTATTGCTATTTTGGTGATGGGGGTATTTGATCACTTTTTTTGGTCGTCGTTTTTTGGGGTGATGATATTTTGGATTATCGTGGCGCTTAATGTTCAACAATTAAAAGCTGCTGAGCGACTCCCGCGCAAATTTTTTTGGTAACGGTCAAGCCATTTGACAGTTCTTGACAGGTGGGCTAAGATTCGTTAATCTGTAGGTTAGCACTCTAAAGATAGGAGTGCTAACTCTTTAGCATTCTAACATAATAATTTTATTCATATCTCTATAGCTTTATGAAATTACGACCACTAGGAAACCGCATTGTGGTAACTCCACTGACGGAAGCAGAGACCACTACGTCCGGCATTATCGTGCCTGACACTATTGATAAAGAAAAAAAAGCTGAAGGCAGCGTCGTTGCTATCGGTGACGGTGAAAAAATTCAAAAGTTTAACCTCAAGGAAGGCGACAAGGTTATCTTCGGGAAGTATGCCGGTGAAGAGGTTAAAGTTGGTGGCACAGAATACAAGATTTTGACGGACGAAGACGTGCTTGCTGTTGTTGTTTCTTAAACATTAATTGTTATATTTACCTATGGCAAAACAACTATTGTTTGGTGAAGAAGCCAGACACAAAGTAAAAAAGGGTATTGATCAGGTGGCTGACGCGGTCAAGGTGAGCCTTGGACCAAAAGGTCGCCACGTGGCCATTGACAAAGGCTATGGCGCACCAACCATCACGAACGACGGTGTGTCCATTGCTAAAGAAATTGAACTTGAAGACAAGTTTGAAAACGTCGGTGCTGAATTGATTAAAGAAGTGGCGGATCAAACCAATGATGTCGCCGGTGACGGCACCACGACCGCCACTGTTTTGGCGCAAGCAATGGTTGAGGAAGGTTTGAAAAACGTTGCCGCTGGTACTGATCCGGTATCATTGAAGGCCGGCATTCAGAAGACGGTCAAAGCGGTGCTGCTTGGGCTGCAAAAAATTACCAAGCCGGTCAAAGACCAAAAAGAGATCGCCCAAGTGGCAACTATCTCTTCACTTGATCCGCAGGTTGGTCAAATGATTGCTGAGATTATGGAAGAAGTTGGTAAAGATGGCGTGGTAACGGTTGAAGAAGGTCAGACCTTTGGTTTGGAAAAAGAAACGGTTAAGGGTATGCGTTTCAACAAAGGCTATGTCTCACCGTACATGATTACCAACACCGAACGGATGGAAGCTGAATTTGAAGAGCCCTATGTGCTGGTAACCGATCACAAAGTTTCTTCACTCCAAGAGATTTTGCCGTTATTGGAAAAGATTGTCCAAAGCGGTAGAAAAGAAGTGGTGATCATTGCTGATGAAATTGAAGGCGAGGCACTAGCCACCTTTGTGGTCAATAAACTTCGCGGCACCTTTAGTGTGCTGGGTATTAAAGCTCCGGGTTTTGGTGACAATCGTAAGGCTATGCTTGAAGACATTGCGGTGCTGACCGGCGGTCAGGTGATTTCTGAGGAAATTGGCCTTAAACTTGAGGGCGTAACTCTTGAACAGCTTGGTTCGGCGCGTAAAGTCGTGGCTACCAAAGAACATACGACGATTGTTGATGGCAAAGGTGCTGCTCAAACAATTACTGATCGCGTGGGCCGTATCCGTAAAGAAATGGAAACTACCGATTCAACCTTTGACAAGGAAAAATTACAAGAACGTTTGGCTAAATTGTCCGGTGGTGTGGGCGTGATCAAAGTAGGCGCTGCTACCGAGACTGAAATGAAAGAAAAGAAGTTTAAGATTGAAGATGCGCTCAACGCCACTAAGGCTGCGATTGAAGAGGGTATTGTTCCTGGTGGTGGTGCGGCACTGGCCAAGATTGCTCATGCCCTTAATGACTTAATCAAAGAAGCGGGTATTGAACTGACTGATGATGAAAAGATTGGTGCCAAGATTGTGCAACAAGCACTCATCGCTCCATTGCGTCAGATTGCGGCGAACGCCGGCATCAAAGATATTTCACTGATCTTGAACGACATCAAAGATATTAAAGATGCGCGATCAGGCTATGATTTTGTAAAAATGGAAAAAGTTGACATGCTCACTGCTGGTATTGTTGACCCGATGAAGGTTACCCGTACGGCGTTGGAAAACGCCGCGTCTATTGCTTCTACATTGATCACCATGGAAACAGTAATTACTGATATCCCAAACAAGAAAGATGATCATGCTGGTATGGGTGGTATGGGTGGCGGCATGCC
>JAHFHR010000059.1 GCA_023246815.1 bacterium
CCACTACCGACAACGTCCTACCCGTTGAAGTACCCATTGTGCAAAACTAAAAACAGCCGCGCCATAAAGGCGGGCTGCTTTTCTGATCTTGATCAGCACGTACGTACCGTTCAAGAGTCTGCAGACAAGAGAATTATTCTTTGGGAAAATCGAGCCGGAGCCAGATTAAACCAAGGAATAGATTCTCGTGCTTGTCGTGCCTGCAGATTTTGGAAGGCAAGAAAATGAAAGGAGGTTTGCGTAATAAAAGGTACAAAACTCTTGCGCTCCCAAAACCCACAGGCACTTAAAGCGGTCCCCCTCCCATATAGGGCACAAAAAGCACACACGGAGGGTGTTTCCCTGTTCGGGCTGTCTGCAGACTCTTGGATAGTACGAATATTCTGTTTTCAAATAACTTAACATCCTAGCACAGACGGTAAACTTTGTCAAGTTAAAAGTAAAGAAAAAAATCAAAAAATCGCTTTATTAAGCGAATATTTTGATTTCTGCACCCCTATTTTAGGGGTATTTTTTATTTTTGACTTTTTGGTAGGTAAATTCTAACTAATTTGTCCTTTGCTGTCAAACCTTTAAGGATTTCAACATGAGACTTGGGAATACTAAATTTTTTTGATAAAAACTTGACCAATGCCTGATTGGCTTCACCGCCTACCGGTGCGGCGGTTAACTTAATTTTAAGATAGCTGCAGGTTTCGGCCACCACTTCATTTTTACTGGAACGAGGAATAACGGAAATGATGTAATCTTGAGAATCCATGGCACTAGCGCTGCTGTAAATATGATTCAAATGCCGAGTGGAGATTTTCAATCAGCTGAAACTTTTTATATTCTGTTGGATCAATCCACTGAAAGTCATCATGATCCTGACTCAGATGGACATCGTCGTTAGTCGGTGTGCAAATAAAAAATGTACCAATAATTTGCCACTGCTCACCGCGTACTACTGGCCGCCACTCATTCACAAAAAATGGTTTTTGAATAGTAACCGAGAGTCCTGTTTCTTCCTGAACCTCACGCAGCAAACTGTCATCAAAGCGCTGTCCCGGTATAACACGCCCACCGGGTACATCATACTTGGCAGCATTGGCACCATCAGCATAAGCAGATGACTCACGCAAAATTAAAACTTTACCGTTGAAAATAATAAATGCTTTAGTCGCGGTAAAAACTTTAATGTCCATAATTAAATTTTTTCAAGAATAACTAATTCCGCTTGGCGAGTAGTGGTATCGTAGATGGCAAAGGTTGCTTTACTAAATAATCCAGCGACGGTTCCTGGATTGAGCATCCGCGTATTTCCAATGCGCTCATCCCAGGGTTTATGGGTATGGCCATAAAAAACTAAATCATACTGCCCCGATGCCGCTATTTTTTTTGCTTCGTCAGGGTAATGGTTAAAAGCAATTTTTAATCCCCCAAGTTCAAGTGTTCCGGTTTCATCATAGAGCGTTACCGCCATGCCACGTACTTTTTCTTGTAATTCTTCTAGCGATGCTGACACGTTGCCGGTGATAGCATGGACCGTACCACCAAAAAGTTTTACGAGCTCAGCTAATACCATCGGTGAAGAAATATCACCACAGTGAACAAGAGTAGTGATGCCTTGTTTTTTAATATACAAAATAGCCTTCTCAATATTTGGCCAATTGTCGTGGGAGTCAGAGATGATTGCAAATTTCATAAAGATGTAACTCCCCCTCACCCGGCCTGCGGCCACCCTCTCCCCCTTACGGGGGAGAGGGGAAACTTGAGCGTAGCGAGAGTTGGGTGAGGGGGTTTATCTTACCCACGAAGCTTCTTGACTACCCCCAGATTAACCGTGTCCATTTCTGCTTCCGGAGTTTCTAAAATCATGTCAACGTTTTTGAGTTTAGGATGGTTAATGATAGCCTTAAAACCTTCGCGGCCAATTTTACCTTTACCAATATGCCAATGTCGATCAACATGACTATTGAAATCAACTCGTGAATCATTACCGTGTACTAATGCCAAGCGCTTCAGGCCAATAACCGTATCAAATTTTTTAAACGTAGTCTGGACAGCTTTTGGAGTGCGGAGATCATACCCAGAAGCAAAGGCATGTGCAGTATCAAAACAGACGCCAACCTTGGCTGGCAAAGCTTTGAGTAAGGTGGCCACTTCCTCAAAAGTGTCACCAATGACGTTCCCTGAACCAGCTGAAATTTCAAGTAAAAACTTTGTTGATCCTTTATAATTCTTAACAATTTCTTTAAGCCCTACAATCGCTTTGGCAAGCGCCTGATTTCGGTCCTGCTCTCGAGCACTACCAACGTGCATCATCATTGCCGTTACTCCAAGCAGTGAGCAGCGCTGTAATTCTTCTTTAATGATACTCATTGAGGACTTGGCAATGGTAGTGTTGTCTGATGCTAAATTGACATAGTAGGGAGCATGGACATAGCACTTGGAAAACGAAAAGGTGGCACAATTTTTTTTGAACTGGGCAATAATATCGCTGGTTAATTTTGGCGCGGCGCCACCGCGTGGTGAACGAGTAAACATCTGAAATGTTTCGCAGCCAACCGCTGCCGCGCGCTCGGGAGCGTTGAATACACCACCGGCGATGGAGACATGGGTACCAAATTTCATTTTTAGCTTTCTAGCTGATTAGCTAATTTATTGTACCACTTTCGCCTTCAAGTGCTCAATGATTTTTTTTGACGCGAGTACATTGCGCAAGTATTCTTTATAGTCAGGCTTACGAAGTTGTTTTTCAGCATCACTGTTGCCGGCGTACTGGACCAAATTTTTCTGGATTTCATCTTCAAGCTCCTGATCGGTGACGCTGATGTTATCTTGTTGAGCGACCGCACGGAGTACCAGCGCGCTTTTCACGCGCTTGACCGCCTGCGGCGTAAAATCAAGCATCAGCTGCTCTTGAGTTTTTTTGAGGTGCACTAAGTACTCTTCAAAGGCGATGCCTTGATGTGACACGCTGTGCTTCAGCTCATCAACCATTTTTTTTACTTCAGCATCAACCAATAATTCCGGAATATCACCAAACTTTGATTGGGCAATAATTTTTTCTAACAACTCCTCTTCAAAACGACGATTCTCGGCAGTCTGTGCTTCAGCTTCAAGATTTTTTCGCAACTGATCTTCAAGGTCTTTAAACGAATTAAAGCCGCCCAGACTCTTGGCTAATTGATCATTAAATTCCGGCAGCTCAACCTGATATACACCATGAATTTTTACCTTAAAATCTGCTGGCTTTCCGGCAAGTAATTTCTGGTGGTACTCTTTGGGAAACTCAAGTTGAAATTCCTTTTCATCACCGGATTTCAAACCCACAATCTGTTCTTCAAACCCAGGGATAAAATTGCCTTCACCCAATACCAGGGGAAACTTCTTCTGGGCACCATTATCAATCGGTACTTTGTCAATAAACACATCAAAATCAAGCTCAACCTTGTCACTTTTTTGAGCAACTCGGTCAACCAGCGTCTCTTTAGAATGCATTTTTTGCAAATACTCAAGAGACTGCTTGAGTTTGGCTTCGTCAGCTTTGATTTCTTTCTTATCAACCTTAATCTTTGCCAAATCACCCAGCATAACATCTGGCAACACCGCAACGGTCGCCTTATAGATCACCGGGTTGTCTGGAGCTAGCTTGATCACCTCAATATTTGGTTGGCCAACACTTTGAATCTTATGCTCATTAAGGGCGTTAGCCAAGGTTCTCATCACGGCCGGCTCAAGAGCTTGTTGCCAGACTTCTTGCCTACCAACATGTTTCTCAATCAAATCATAAGTAGCCTTGCCCGGACGGAACCCTTTGACGGTCATGTTTTGAGAAATCTTTTGGGCAGCTGATTCCAAAAACGGCTGGTACTCTGCGGGGGTCAGTTCAATGGTTACTTCAATATCTCCGCGACTCAGCTTCTTCACTTCTGTTTTCATTAAAATAGATAGAACATTAAGGATAAAAGTCTTTATAGGCTATCATAAAAATATGCTTGCGTCAATGATAATCTTGACAAATTTTAACTGCATGTTAGTGTTGAAGTCCACCCAAACAACGAGGAGGCGAACATGGAACAAGGATTGCAAAAAACAATCCAATACCATGGCAAAGAACGAGGAGTAGTGCGGGCTGAGCTTTCAACAAAACAGCACTATTGTGGAGCAGCATTGATAGTGGTGTTCTTCGCACCAGTTGAAGTTCTACTCGGAAGCAAAGAAACAGACTGCTTCTGCCCAAACTGTAAAGTGTGGGTGACGGATGAAGAAACAGCATCCATCATCCAAGCTCTGGCTAACGCCACGATTTCCTATCATGACTAGGCCGCATTCGCCTTTGCCAACAGCCCCCGTCACATCCGTGTGGCGGGGATTCTTTTTTTAAAAAAATAAGAGCGGAATTCAATTAGGACCAAAATGCTGATACCAAAAACCTCCGTATGAAACGGAGGTTTGGTCGTATACCTAAGAAATACTAGAACAACAATAGCAACGGCGCGATCACCACTGAGGTGGTAGCTACTACTTTAATCATAATGTTGACCGCTGGGCCGGACGTATCTTTAAACGGATCACCAACAGTGTCTCCGATAACCGTTGCCTTGTGCACGTCTGAACCTTTACCACCAAGGTGCCCGGCTTCAACATACTTCTTAGCATTGTCCCAGCTACCACCGGTGTTGGCCATAAAAATCGCCATCAAAAATCCAACGGTAATAGCTGATGCCAAAAATCCGCCCAGCGCTTCTGGACCAAGCCCAAAGCCAACGGCAATTGGTGTGATAATTGCCAAAATTCCCGGCAACATCATCTCGCGTAGTGCAGCGTCAGTAGAGATTGACACACAGCGTTTGTAGTCAGGTTTTCCCGTGCCCTCCATTAAACCCGGGATTTCTTTAAACTGACGACGCACTTCGGTTACCATCGCAAAAGCGGCTTTGCCCACTGACTGCATGGTTAAGGCACTAAACACAAATGGTAACAGTCCACCAAGAAAAATACCAACCAGTACATGTGGCTCAAGGACATTAACCACTTCAAGACCGACGATCTCA
>JAHFHR010000060.1 GCA_023246815.1 bacterium
TGCGTTTGGTTTTATTGTAGGTCAATTTTCGCCAGACACTTTAAGCGGCGCTGGGGAAGATGCCACTGGCAATGGAGAAGTGCAGAACACTGATACGCCATTGCCCGACTATCTTGCTAATGATATTGATTTCCAGCAATTTTGGGATGTCTGGAGTTATGTCAAACAAAATTACGTTCACGACGATGTTGCTGATACACAGTTATTTTATGGTGCGCTACAGGGGCTGGTGTCATCCCTTGATGATCCCTACTCTGTCTTTTTTGATCCGGAAATTACCAACCAGTTTGAAGAAGAGTTGTCGGGCAGCTTTGAAGGGATTGGCGCTGAGATTGGCCTCCGTGATAATCAGCTGACCATTATCGCGCCGCTTGCCAATACTCCAGCTCAGCGGTCTGGGCTGCTGGCTGGCGATGCAATACTGATGATTGATAGTGAAGACACCTTTGGCGTACCACTTGATCAGGCAGTAAGCATGATTCGCGGTGAAAAAGGCAGTACCGTAGTGCTGACTGTGTTTACTGAAGGTGATGACGAACCGCATGACGTTTCAATCGTTCGCGATACCATCACCATTGACAGCGTTCGTGTTTCAGACAGCAATAACGGTGGTTCAATTGGTGATGACTCATTTAAGCTTGAAGATGGTGGTATTGCGTACATCCAACTGCTCTATTTTAATGAAAACACTTTGGCTGATTGGAATCAGACCGTACAGGAAATGCTTAAGCTCAATCCCAAAGGCATTGTGCTTGATTTACGCAACAATCCGGGTGGTTTTCTTAGTACTGCTATTGATGTGGCGGCCGAGTGGGTTAATGGGCAGGTCGTGGTGAAAGAACGCCTTAGGGACGGTGTGGAAATTGCGCACACCAGCGACCGTCTGCCACGGTTTGCGGGCATTCCAACAGTAGTACTGGTTAATGGTGGTTCAGCTTCGGGCGCAGAGATCGTGGCCGGTGCGTTGCAGGATTACGATGTTGCAACCATCGTTGGAGAGCAGACTTTTGGCAAGGGTTCAGTACAGGATTTAAAACGGTTTAGTGACGGTTCATCGGTTAAACTGACTATCGCTGAGTGGTTTACGCCGCTGGGACGCAACATCAACAAAGAAGGGATTGCCCCAGATGAAGTTGTTGAATTGACTCGTGAAGACTTTGAGAGTGAAAAAGATCCGCAGCTTGACCGAGCGTTTGAGCTGCTACGTAGCAGCCAGTGATTTTCTAGTTTATGACCAAACGCGTTACCCTGATTATCCACGGTATAGTTCAGGGTATGGGTTACCGCTACACCAGTCGTAACGAAGCCCAGAAGCGGAATTTTACCGGCTATGTCCAAAATACTGACGATGGTACGGTTCTGCTGGTGGCTGAAGGCGAGGAAAAGGACTTGAAAGCCTTTATCACCTGGTGTTATAATGGGGTTGGGCCAGCACTGGTTACGGCCATTGAAGAACAGTGGTCGGCACCAACTGGTGAATTTTCTGATTTTATGATACGCTCGTAGGAGTTTTATGGAGTACTATGAAAAAGACCATGAAAGTTATTCTACTCAAGGCAGTCCAAAAACTTGGCCAGGGAGGGGACGTCAAAGAGGTAGCAGCTGGCTATGCTCAGAATTTTTTGATTCCCCAAGGGCTGGCTGAAGAAGCTACACCAGTAGCGATTGCCGAAGCTGAAGCTCGGCGAACGAAAATGGCAGCTCAGGCCGAAGCTGATTTGGTGCGTACTGAAGGCATTGTTGGACAACTTGAGGGACAGACGATAGAGGTGAGCGCCAAGGCAAGTGATGAGGGAACACTCTATGCAGCGCTTCCAGCCACTAAGGTAATTGCAGCATTGAAAGAAAAAGGATTTGATATCAAAAAAGGTCAGTTACGGATTGATGGGATTAAAGAAATAGGTGAGCATGAGGTGACGATCAGTCTTGAACACGGGCTTGAGGCTCGTATTACTATTATTATAAATCCGGAATAATGTATTTTAATTTACGTCACAATCAATGCTAATCTAACAAGCCCACCATCGCCGGTGGGTTTATCACTACCAAAAGAGTATGAGTAAAAAATTTATCTTCGTTATCGGGGGTGTCATGTCGGGGGTAGGGAAAGGTGTGGCGGCGGCGTCAATTGGTAAAATTTTGCAATCGCGCGGCTATGCGGTAACCGCTATAAAAATTGATCCGTATGTCAACATTGATGCTGGCACGATGAACCCAACTGAACACGGCGAAGTGTTTGTCACTGAAGACGGTGATGAAACCGATCAGGACATTGGTAATTACGAGCGTTTTCTGGGACAAAATATTCTACGCGACAATTATATGACCACTGGCAGAGTGTATCAGTCGGTGATTGAGCGTGAGCGTAATCTGCACTATCAAGGCAAGTGCGTGGAGGTGGTACCGCATATTCCACTTGAAGTTATCTCGCGTATTAAAAAGGCTTCACGCAAAGCTAAGGCTGATATTACTATCATTGAGATTGGTGGTACGGTTGGCGAATATCAGAACATCTTGTTTCTTGAAGCGGCGCGCATGATGCACTATGAGAATCCGGATGATGTGCTGTTTGTACTGGTGAGTTATCTGCCCATTCCGGGAACTCTGGGGGAGATGAAAACCAAACCAACCCAGTACGCGACCCAGCAGATGAATGAAGCCGGCATTGCTCCGGATTTTATTATAGGCCGAGCAGCAGTACCAATTGATGAACCGCGCCGTAAGAAAATTTCCGTATTTTGCGCGGTTGAGAAAGGTGATGTTATTTCCAGTCCTGACTGTGAGTCAGTCTATGAGGTGCCGCTTATTTTTGAAAAAGAAAATTTTAGCGATAAGATCATCAAAAAACTTAGTTTACGACCTCGTAAGCGTGATTTGGCCAAGTGGCGAAGCATGGTTCAGGCAAGTAAGCGTGCCCGAACCGTGGTTCGTATTGGTATGGTTGGTAAATATTTTGCCACTGGTGATTTTATCTTGCCAGACTCATACATTTCGGTTATTGAAGCTTTAAAGCACGCTGGGACGGCACATAGCGTCAAGGTTGAAATTGACTGGATCAATTCTGATGCCTATGAGAAAAAATCAGCACTGGTAAAAGAGCTCAAGACCTATGATGGTGTGATTGTACCGGGCGGCTTTGGTACACGGGGTGTAGAAGGTAAAATTAAAGCTATTCAGTATGCTCGCGAGCACCAGATCCCGTATTTTGGATTGTGCTATGGTATGCAGCTTGCCACCGTTGAGTTTGCCCGCCACGTCCTTGGTATTAAAGACGCTCATACGACTGAAGTTAAACCGAATACTAAAAATCCAATTATTCACATCATGGCCGACCAAGCTGAAAAACTTGCCAAGAAACAGTACGGCAACACCATGCGTTTGGGCGCCTACCCCTGTATTTTGGAAAAAGGTTCAGTGAGTTATGGGGCCTATGGTACTAAGCGTATTTCCGAACGCCATCGCCATCGCTATGAGTTGAATAACGTATACCGAGCGCGGCTTGAGAAAAAGGGAATGGTGCTTGCGGGGGTTTCGCCAGATAAAAGTTTAGTAGAAATTATTGAAATTAAAGGCCACCCATTTTTTGTTGGCACTCAGTTTCATCCAGAGCTTACCTCTCGACCACTTGCGCCGCACCCACTATTCACAGCATTTATTGGAGCAGCTAAAAAACACGCTAGTGCTAGTGTGAGAGAGAAAAAGAAAAAATAACTACCCTTTTTTAAGCAAAAGCAAAAGTGAGAAATTGAATATTAGACATACAAAAAATAGAGCTAATCATGTATCTGATTGGCTCTATTTTTTCTTACCTTTTTGAAGCTACTTGAGGGATGATGCTTACAAACCGTGCCCATTCAAGGCTGCCGGTAAATTTCTTGATTTTTTTACGGGTGAAAGTAACGATACCAGCCGTTTTGGCATAGAGTGTATCATCACCGCCGCGCTTCACGTTGTTTCCGGCTCGAAACTTACTACCGCGTTGTCTGATGAGGATACTGCCTGCTTTGGCAATCTGACCCTCAAACAGCTTCACACCCAATCGCTTGGATTGTGAATCGCGACCTAAGCTTGTGGATCCACCGGCTTTCTTATGTGCCATAGGGGTAACTATTAGCTGTAATAAAAAGTACTATACAGGCTTTTTAAATGATTGTCAAGATTGCTGTAGTGCGCTATGCTAGAGGTTCCTATGCGTATTATATTACTCATCTTTGCCATGCTGATTTGCGCGGGCTGCCAGTCTAGACCGAATATCACTGAGCCTGCCAGTCGTGGTAATGATGGACAACCAATCCAAAATTCAGGTGCTACAGCACCAGTTTTTGCTGAACAGCCAGCTGTCCAGCAGCAGCCTGATAGTATCCCCACTCCGGTAGTCCAACCAGCGGACACGGTACCTATCCCTGAGCCGGAAACCCCACCACCAGCAGCGCAAACCACCCCGTCTGGGGTATTTGTTGATTATGATGTTGCTTTTGCCTCACAGGCCCCATTTGGCGTGTGGGACGACTTACATGGAGAAACCTGCGAAGAAGCGGCCATGGTTATGGCCGTGTACCATTTTCGCGATAAGCTATTGACCGCACATACTATGGAGCAGGCATTACTGAGTATGGTGAAGTGGGAAGAAACTAATGGGTATAGTATCGATGTAACTGCTCAAGAGACAGTCGAGATTCTAAAAGCTTATTTTGACTATTCTGCAACCTTGCATACTGACGTAAGCGTTGCTGCTATTAAAGGGGAGCTTGATCAAGGGAATTTGATTATTATTCCGGCGGCCGGCAGGGAGCTTGGTAATCCCTATTTTACTTCACCTGGTCCGATTTACCATATGCTGGTTGTAAGAGGATATGATGAAGCTAAGAAAGAATTTATCACCAATGATCCCGGCACGCGCCGTGGAGAAGCGTACCGCTACTCATATCAAACTCTTCTGAGCGCTATCCATGACTGGGATCACAGTCTCGCCGCAGGCGGCATGACTGATGCGGAAATGGTACA
>JAHFHR010000061.1 GCA_023246815.1 bacterium
AATGACCGGACAGCTTATCTTTGTACCTAAACGTGGCCATCTGGTATATGGTGGGCATCCGCAGAAAAACGGCACCATTGATTTGCCAAACAAGTACACGCGCGGTATCGTTAGTTTTCAGGATGGAACAAAATTATTTTTTAATGATCTACGTAAATTCGGTTGGATGCGCTATGTCACGCCAATGCAACTCGCTGAAGTAGAGCAGGCGTATGGAGTCGAGCCATTAACCAAAGAGTTTACACTGATTTTTTTTCGTGAACTCTGTACGCGTTTTCCCAATCGTCCCATCAAACAACTGTTAATGGATCAGCACCTTATCGCCGGCATCGGTAATATTTATGCTGATGAGAGTTGTTTTTCCGCCAAAGTACTACCAATGCGAGCGGTAAAAACACTAACACCAAAAGAAATATCCGCACTCTATCAGTCCATCCCCAAAGTATTGCGATTGTCCATTTCAAAAAAGGGTACCAGTTTTTCTGATTACGTCCAGCTCGATGGTAAAGAGGGGAAGATGGTGAAGTGGCTCAATGTCTATAACAAAAAAAATCAGCACTGTAAGCGCTGTCCGGGGATCATTACAAAGATTAAGCTCAATGGTCGCGGAACGCATTTTTGTCCACAGTGTCAGCAGTAATGCGGCAATAGAAAAACCCCTACAGCGTTGCAGGGGTTTTTCTATTATTAGACTTCGGTTTCTTCCTTGTCTTCTGCGTCTGCGTCGGCATCGTCGCCGTCTTCCGCATCCTCATCATCCAGCATCTCATCATCCATTCCATCTTCCATTCCTTCGTCTGTGGATTTTTCTTCGTCGTCGAACATTTCGTTGACCTTTAATAATTAGACCCTTAAATTATACCCCGACCGAGAACAGATTCAAGAGGTATGTCAAGACCAGGCCGGTGGCTGCGCCCAGGAGCACTTCCAGTAGGCTATGGCCCATACGCTCTCGAAATTTGGGGATTTCTACCTGTTCAGATTCAGGTAAGCGAGCCCGGACGCGATTGAGTAGTTTTGCCTGATTGCCCAATAACGCTCGAAATGAGACAGCATCACGCATAATAAGTAGAGTAAAAACCAAGGCTAGCGCGAACATCGGCGCCTCAACTCCCAGTCGGAGTCCGATCAGCGTGGTGATTGAGGCTGAAAAGGCCGCGTGTGATGATGGCATGCCGCCATAGCTTAACAGCATCTGTGACAGTGTGAAATTACCCCTCATACTGTCGGTGATGAGCTTCAGCGCTTGAGTGGCAATTGCCACGATTATTGGTATAATGATGTAGGAATAGTCCATGTTCGTGGTGCTCAAGAGTAAAAGATTGAGAATAAAAGATTTATTATTTTATTTTTGCTAATGGATATTATTTTTTCTGTTATTTCAGGTATTGTTCAGGGGTTGACCGAGTTTTTGCCAATTTCCAGCTCTGGCCACTTGGTACTGCTCCATGATTTTTTTGGGTTCAATCTTTCTGATGATATTGCCTTTGATGTGATGCTCCATGTAGCAACGATGTGCTCGCTGCTGCTCTTTTTTTGGCAAGACGTATTGAAGTTGATAAAAAGTTTTTTTCAAAGTATCGTGGCTCGCGATAGTACGGATCCGTATCAGCGTTTATCATGGTATCTGGTGATCGGTACCATTCCGGCAGTTATCGTAGGATTCTTTTTTGAGCAACAGATTGAGGATCTTTTTCGTTCTATCACCATGGTAGCGATAATGCTGACTGTATTTGGTGTACTGCTCTATGTTGCTGATGTCTACAGCGCTAAACTCAGGAGCCTCAATGATGTAAAGTTACAAGATGGAATTATTGTCGGTCTGGCGCAGGCAGTTGCACTGATTCCGGGAGTATCACGATCCGGTATTACCATTATAGCAGGGCTGTCACAAAAATTGAAACGAGCCGATGCGGCACGTTTTTCATTTTTATTATCCATGCCCGTGGTGTTTGGCGCTGGTAGTAAAAAAATTGTTGATCTGGTCAGTGCGGGCGGTGTACCGTCTGGAGAAGGGGTTATGATAAGCCTTGGTTTTATTTCAGCACTGATTACTGGTTATTTCTGTATTAAATATTTTTTGTTGTTTTTACAGAACCATTCATTGCGAGTATTCGCGTATTACCGGATTGCGCTTGGACTTGGAATTTTATTTTTTCTCTACGTACTATGAAGGCGATTATTTTGGCTGGTGGTAAGGGCACTCGTTTGCGCCCGCTGACCAATGACATTCCTAAAGCATTGATTCCCCTGCAGGGGCGTACGCTCACTGAGCAAGTATTTGATATTTATAAAAAAGCTGGTGTCACGGACATTATCTTGTCCGTATGTTACTTGGCCGATCAGGTGATTAATCGTTATGGAGATGGGAAGCAATTTGGCTGTACTATTGAGTATCTAAAAGAGAATCCGGAACGAGGCACGGCTGGACCATTACTGATGCTTAAAGAACAAGATGCTTTGATTACCGAAGATTTTTTTATGAGTAATGGTGACAATTTATTTGCTCTTGATTTACCAGCACTGTTGGTCACACATCAAAAAAATAAGGCAGTGGCCACGATTGCGTTGTCACATGTTGAAGATACCAGTCGTTACGGTGTAGCCCGACTTGAGGGTGAAAAGATTTTAGAATTTGTGGAAAAGCCAAATAAAGAAGATGCTCCGTCTCAATATATCAGCTCAGGCTACTACGTGCTGTCTCCACAGATTTTCAATTATATTGACACCAGTAAAGATTTTATGATGCTTGAGCGCGATGTCTGGCCGGTGTTGGCGCGTGAAGGGAAGCTTTTTGGTTTTACCTCTAATGCCCAATGGTTTGACACTGGTACCCCTGAGTCATATCAGCAGGTTGAACAAGAATGGAAAGGAGTATAAATGGTCATTGATTTTATCGGTAGAAAAAAGAAAAAACGTAGAATCTGGAAACCACTGGTCATGGTGGCCGTGCTTGGTTTAGCTGGGTATGGATATTATCACTACCTTATTACAACACCAATCAGTAATGAATCCGAAGCACAGTCGTTTGTCGTTGAGCAGGGATGGGGGAGTACCAGAATCAGCCACGAACTTAAAGATGCAGGTTTGATTCGAAGTGCATTGGCGTTTCAAATGTTTGTTTGGCGAGACGGCATTGATAGCAAGCTCAAAGATGGAGAGTATTTTTTTGATAGAAGTCAGAGTTTAATGGAGATTGCCAGGTTTTTATTTGCCGGCGCTGGTTCAACCAAGGAGCTGACGTTACGATTTATTGAAGGTTGGAACAATGCACAAATTGCTCAGTATTTAGAGGATCAGGGCGTCGCGACTCAAGCGGAATTTTTTGAGGTGGTACAGAAAAAAGCCTCGTGGTGGGATGCGTATGACTTTTTGCAGACTAAGCCCAGCGATCGCGACCTTGAGGGGTATTTGTTTCCCGACACCTATCGTGTATTTCGTGACGCAAGCGTAACGGGTATTGTCCGTAAAATGCTTGATGAGTTTGACGCAAAGCTCACACCGCAGTTGCGTAATGATATTGAACGTCAGGGGTTTACTGTTCATGAGGTGTTAACACTCGCATCAATTATTGAAAAAGAAGTGCCGCACCCTGATGATCGAAAAAAGGTAGCAGATATCTTTTATAAGCGGCTTGACGCCGGCATCGCGCTACAAGCCGATTCAACGGTTAACTACGCTACGGGTAATAGTACGCCACGAGCCAGTGCTGCTGATTTAGAAATTGACAGCGCCTACAATACCTACAAACATCGTGGTTTACCACCGGGCCCGATTGCCAACCCAGGGCTGTCGGCCATTGAAGCAGCGGTCTATCCTGAAGCAAATCCCTACTATTATTTTTTAACCACGCCCGATGGTGACGTGATCTACAATGTTGACTTTGACGGACATGTGGAAGATAAAAATAAGTATTACTAATTAATTTGACGGTACTTACAGTATGCCTAAAACTATTGTCGTGTCGCTTGGTGGGTCGCTAATCGCGCCAAAAGAAATTGATGTTAATTTTTTGAAGAAATTCAGACAGCTGATGCTCAGATACATCGCCGCTGGCAATCGGGTGATCTTGATTTGTGGAGGGGGAAATGTTTGCCGTAAGTATCAAGCTGCGGCTAGAAAGGTAAATCCGCGCGTGACTGATCGTGACCTTGATTGGGTGGGGATTGGTGCTACCAAAATCAATGCTGAACTGGTCAGTGCTATTTTTGGTGATCGTGCCCATGAAAGCATTGTTAGTGATCCTCGGAAAAAAGTCACAACGACAAAAAAAATTATTATTGGTGCCGGTCATGAGCCGGGATCATCTTCTGATCTTGATGCAGTCTGGATTGCCAAGGCGTATAACGCAGATACCGTGATTAATCTTTCAAACATTACCTATGTGTATGATAAAGACCCCAGTAAGTTTAAAGATGCCAAACCGCAGCACACCATGACTTGGCAGGCATTTTGTAAGCTGGTTGGGGATACGTGGGTTCCGGGTGCGCACGTGCCATTTGACCCGATTGCCGCCAAGTATGCCCGCAAGTGGAAATTGAAACTACTTGTGATGAAGGGCAGTGATTTAGCTAACCTAAAGAATTTTTTGGACAATAAGAAATTTAAAGGAACTTTGGTTGAATAAAAGTATGGTCACTGGGCAAACGGTAAGGCGGGATTGACAAACATAGCTATTTTGCTATACTAAGGTCATAAACTCAAGTATTACCACAGACCGTCTGGGTTCGTCAGTTGACGGATTAAACGACTTATATCGCCCAACGCAGGTAAAATCAGTACTTTTGAAGTACTGCCTGTCTGTGGTAAATCCACAGTTTTTTATTTATTAAGAGCTAATAAGCTAGATCATGCCTAAGACCAAACAACAAAAAGAAGTCATGGTCAAGGACCTGACCGAGAAGGTGAAACAAGCCAAAGCAATGGTGTTTGTGAACTTTAACGGTTTGAAGGTCAAAGAGGTTGAAG
>JAHFHR010000062.1 GCA_023246815.1 bacterium
AAAATTCTTCATCAGAAGTAATAGTGGTAACGTCAACGCGCGTGGTAGGTTTAACTTTTTCTTTAGCAAAAATACTGGCAATACGCGCATACGTGTACTGCACATACGGTCCGGTTTTACCATTAAACGCCAGTGACTGTTTTGGATCAAAGACAATCGTTGTCTTCGGGCTAACTTGTAAAATATAAAACTTCAGTGCCGAGAGTGCGATGGCCGAAGCCCGAGCTTCAATCTCTGTCGCGGACAGCTCTGAAAAACGAGTTTGTACTTCTTCACGAGCCAACGCTTCCAACACCGAGATTAGCTCATCAGCAGCCGTGCCCTGTGCTAACCCCTCACGAGATTTAATTTTGCCATGCGGCAAACGAACCATACCATATGACAAATGATGGTACTCCTTGGCGTGCGAAAACCCAAGCAATTCCAGAATTTTAAACAGCTGCTTGAAATACAAATCTTGCTCTGAACCAACGACATAAATGGAGCTATCCAAACGATGACGGTTTTTTAGATACGCCAAATACAAATCTTGCGTCACATACAAACTGGTATCGTCGGGTCGGAGCAGCACCTTATCCGCCAGACCATACTTTTCAAGCGGCGCAAATATCACCCCATCAGATCCTCTTTTGAAAATACCCTGCGCCAGACCCTTGTCTACTACCTTTTTTCCTTCATGGTAGTATTCACTTTCATAATATTCCTCGTTAAAACCCTCAATCCCCAATTTTTTGATAGTAATTTTAAACCCCTGCAGCACCCACTGCATCAAACGCTCCCACGTTTTACGCACCATACGATCGTCGTTTTCCCAGGCCTGCAACACACGTTGCGCCTCCTGCTCAAGATTTTTATCTTGCTTTTCAGCTTGGGCAAATTGGACATAAAAACTACCAACAAAGTGATCTGGTTTCATCTGTGCTTGCACCGGCGTTTTATTATTGCCCCATTTCTGATACCCTAAAATGGTTTTAGCAATGGCAATACCACGGTCATTGTACAGCGTTCCGGTCATAACTTTATGGCCGGTAAATTTAAGCAGATTAACCACGCTGGCGCCCAAACAAATATTACGAACATGGCCAATGGTCAGCGGCTTGTTGGTATTTGGTGAAAAGTATTCAACCATCACCCGTTTACCCACACCATATTTATTTTTGCCATAGGCGCTTTTTGCTTTGGCGATTTCAGACAATACCAACTTGGTATACGCGGCCTGATTAATAAAAATGTTGACGTATGGTCCTGCCGGTTGCGCGTGATCAATGACACCATCCGGTTTTATTTTTTCAGCAATGTCGCGTGCCAAATCTACGGGTTGACGTTTCAATTGTTTGGCCATGGCAAAACATGGCACGCTAAAATCGCCAAACGCGCTGTCTGGCGGATATACAATCTCAAGCGTGTCATTAAAGTCAGAGGTGTTGAGCGCCTGAGTAATGGCACTGGTGATCGCTTGACGCGCGGTCTGTTCGGCGATACTATACTGTACAACATTAGTATTCATAATATCCCCATAGTAGCATAAAAAAAACTCCTTTGCCATTGCACAGACAACATGGAGTTTTTTTATTCATCCAATAAAAACAACGCTCGCTACAAAATACTTTTTACGCTTAATCACGACTACACGCAATGGTACCGTTGGCATCAACGATCTGCTGAATGCTGACGGTTTTTTTTGTTCCGGCAATCGTGTTATCAATCAACCCGGCAACTGATGGTTGGACATACCACACGTCGGACATGAGTTGCGAGGGAATAAGTCCCATCAAGTATAAATCTAAATCGCTGTACGATCGCAGCTGCGTATCAGCAAGTGTCAGTAAGCCAGAAGTGAAGGTACCGTTGCCGTTATCAACCCAACCTGAACCACCCAGTGGCGACATAAAGCCGGCATAAATACTCCAGTGCTTTTTGTCATCAGACCGCAACAGCGCGCTATTCGGGTTACCTTGGGCATCGGTAAAATTAATGTACCCTGCCCACGTATGTAAAATTTCATGATTGATCACTTCTAGTGTTTGTGTCAACCCGGATAACGTAGCGGTGTTGTATTTATTGATGTTACCCATGACGATGACTCCCTTGAGCTTGCCGGTACTGCCATAGGCAGCGGCGCTATCAAGATTGGCCTTGTTAATACCCTCAACGCGATTGGTGATTGGTACGAAATGAGCAATTTCATTTGAATTTACTTCAGTGGGAACCGTGAAGTTGCTAAACAAAATAATGTAGTCAAAAATATCTTCATGGTTGTCGTAAAATGTAGTAATAGTCTCGTTCTTAATATCCATAGTCCCATCTGCTCGTGGATCAAGTAAAAATCCGTCATCCAATAGGACAATGGTTGGATACTCAACGTTAATATCAGACAAACCACGGGTAGCAACAGCAAAAGCGCCAGGAATAGCTTTTTTGATATTTTGTATCTTGTCAATTTCAGCGGCTGACACCTCCTGGTTGCCAACCACGACTACGGCGGCGCGGAGGTTTCGTGCCTCACAGTCACGTCGATCAGTGATCGGTTCAGCAGCTGGGTTAAAAATTTTTTTATCACGTCCAGTGATCGGTCGTTCACGAATAAAAAAACTACGATTTACCGAAAATGCAAATTGAGGATCCAGATAATTAGCGCGAACTGCGTCAATACTCTCAAATTTTCTCAAGATATCTTGTTCTTTGTAAAAAAAGGTATCTGATGTTGGATCTTTGAATAAAATACTGTTGGGGATAGTGTAGTCGTGACGAATTTCCTTGCCAATACTATAGTCACCAAAAAATACATCCGGGATATCAACGACGCGTGATGCCCAATCATCGCCGTAGATAGCGGCCGCGATGCCTTCATCAGTGATCACGCGCAGTACCCCACCCTGCTCAACAGCGTACACCTCCGGCGCGGTACGGACTTTCACTAAATAGGTACCCGGCCGGATCGTAATATTTTTACCAAGCGGAAAATTCTGCAGCACCTCATTTGACACGGTCACGATATTTGAAAAATCGTTACCATACCAGCTGCGATAAGTACGCTCAGTGGGAAAAGGGTGGCGAATGTTACGACTATCAACGTAGTACACCGTGCCAAAATCAGCGGACTTCATTAACTCAGGTGCGGCCAGCGCCATTGGCGCCCACAAAAAACTACCAAAGCTGATAGCGAGGGCGATACTGGATTGAGATAGCAGTTTCACTATTTTCATACTCAATAAGTATAACAAAGTAAACGTAAATGGAAAGCCTCGCGAACAAACGCCGCGAGGCAGACAAAAAAACGGATGAGTAGGGGTAGGGCTAGACAAAGCTGGTCTTCGCCAAATTCTCACAATAGATGCGAAGCTCCTTCTTCAAAGAAGCTCCAAGCAGGTGCTCAACGGCGGCGATAGGAAGTTGATTATCCTTACCTGACTGCTGTCGTGCCTGCTTCAAACAGCGTCGCCGAGCAAACCATCCCATCCTTTTCCGATTGCTTGGGAGATCAAGGAATACCTCAAACTCCTTAAGCGAGATAGTTGTTAATGTGGCCGGAATCGGTTGTGGATTAAGTGATGAGTCGATTTCCGACAGCGCAGCGAGCGAACCAGGTAATGGTGGCGCTGAGAGCATTGGTTTGAAAGGGGCAGGCTTTTCGTGCCACGAAATTGGCTGCTGGTCCCGACAAGTAAACCATGTCCGGACATAATCACGCAATAGAGCAAAATTCGTGATCACTTCAGTATCACCGCCGACGGCAATCAAATGATAGCCACCAACGTTGCCCTCTGCGACAGTTCTCCCACCAATCGGCATCATGGTCTCCTCAGAAACCACATAGAGCTCAGCTCTGTAGATAATCATCAGCCGTTCAGCCCCTCCCGCCAAAGGGGTCAAAAGAAAGGCAATGATGTCGCGCGCTAACTCGCAGGCCACGGTGAGAGTGTAGCCAGGCTTGGCTTTCTGATACCCAACTACGTACTTCGCAACGATCTGATTAACTCCATCGGGTGTCATGGCTCAGTTCCTCCTTTTCGGTTAAGTAAGAGCCCCGAATAAACTACTCAAAGATGGCTAAACTTTTACATACTTACTGATTTTTGTCAATGCACCTTATACAACAATTGACGCTTGCGCGTCAATTGTTTTTTTTTAATATTTACTAGAAGTTTACCGCTGTGTGCCTTGTTCCCACCACCTCGTGATCATTGATAAAAATATCAACACAAATCCGGCAAACGCCATCAGCGGAATGGTAATGTATCCAAAGTTCAACACAAATTGAGTAGAGCAGGCTGAAGAGTAGCCAACAATATCACACTTCAAAGTAGTGGCGCCAATTTGTCCAAGGTAGTGATAAAAAGCGATACTTCCGCCAATTATGGAGAATACGATACTTGAGTACACCACACCTTTATTTCTATCCCATAACCCAAGACCAAGAGTGATGACCTGTGGATACATCAGGATGCGCTGATACCAACACAGCACGCATGGTTCAAATCCAGCTATCTCTGAATAAAAAAGACTTCCCATGGTTGCCACCAACGCAACTGCAAATGAAACGAGCACAGCATTGTTTGAAGTAAACTCGGTGATGGTGTTTGACTTTTTGGTTACTAACTTGAGTATCAATCCAGCAAGAACAATGATGCTGGCGACTTGTGCCACCACCACCCCAATTGATAGTAGATCATTAACGACTGAAACAAGAGGACTCATACGCTATGACGGCAAGGTACAGCCGGTGACTTCGGCCAGCGCTTCTGGGCTTAACACGCCAGTTTGACGTGTACCATCAGAAAATTCCCAGGTTGGATAGCTGGTAATACCGGCCTGCGCACACTCAGGGGTGCTCTGACGGCTCGGCGTTGAACACTCAACGTACGGCAGCAGTCGCGCTGAATTGCCAAAAATCCGTTTCTGCTCATTGCAGTGTGGGCACCAAAAAGCACCATAAAAAGTAGCGTCTTTTT
>JAHFHR010000006.1 GCA_023246815.1 bacterium
TCCGTTCGTACCCAACTCTATAAACTGCGCCATGGCAGCTGCGTCTACTGCGACGTTATCGTCAAAGAACGCAAAAGTCCGCGGCTGGTTTGGGAAGATAGTAATGTCATCGCTTTTTGCCCGTGGGCATCAATGCACAATTACGAGACTTGGATCATGCCTAAGCGTCACATTGACAACGTGAGCGGACTGAATGAAAAAGAACGCCTTAGTTTTGCAAAAATCCTCAAAAAAATCCTCAAAAAAATTGACGAGTTGGGACTCCCCTACAACTACTACTTCCACCAGATCATTCACGATGAAGACCAGCACCTCTACATGAAAATCTCGCCGCGCGGCAGCGTCTGGGCCGGCGTAGAAATCGGCTCTGGGTTGATTATTAACCCGATTGCTCCAGAAGAGGCTGCTCGATTTTACAAAAAGAAATAGACCACTGACCGTACAACGTCCCCATGCCCATTCCCTCGCTCTCCCGAAAAACAACCTCACCGCAAACCTGGAAAAAACGCAACGCCATCAGACGCGGCAGCACTTCTTCGTTTGGTAAGCACCCCGGTCGACGACGGCTGCGGCTGCCATTTACATTGAAGCGACTCAGCGTCTCCCGCGGTTTTTGGAAACCAGCACTGATTGCGGGCGGCGTTGGCATCGGCGTACTTGGGCTTGCCAGTATCGCCTTTTTAGCATCAATTACCAAAGACCTCCCCAACCCCAACCGCATTATTGACCGCACCGTTGCCCAAAGCACTAAAATTTATGATCGCACCGGTGAGCACCTGCTGTTTGATATTCACGGCAATGAACGCCGCACCCTCGTTCCCCTCAATGAGCTGCCAAAGCACTTAGTTAATGCAACACTCACCGCTGAAGATCGGCATTTCTATGAACACGGTGGCATCAGCTTTACCGGCATTCTGCGATCGGTGATTAAAAACGTCACTACTGGCAGTAAGGTGAGTGGTTCAACCCTCACCCAGCAGCTGGTTAAAAACGCCATTCTGTCGTCAGAAAAGACCTACACCCGTAAAGCTCGGGAAATTATTTTGTCATGGCAGATTGAAAAAAACTTTTCTAAAGACGAGATACTGCAGCTGTACTTCAATGAAATTCCTTATGGCTCAGTCGCCTACGGCGCTGAAGCGGCAGCCCAAACCTACTTTGGCAAAAGCGTTCGCGACATCACTTTGCCGGAAGCGGCTATTTTAGCGGCACTACCCCAGGCTCCTACCTACTATTCCCCATACGGCAATAACACCGACGCACTGTTTACACGCCAGCGCTGGATTCTAGATAACATGGCTGAGCTTGGCTACATCACTGAAGAGGATGCCCGCCTAGCCAAAGAGCAGGAGGTCGTGTTTAAAGAGCGACGCGACGACAACATCATCGCTCCGCACCTTGTGATGCACGTCCGTGAATACCTCACTAAAAAATATGGTGAACTGACCGTTGAACAGGGCGGGTTACAAGTCATCACCACCCTAGATCTCTTCAAGCATGATCTGGCGCAAAAAGTGATCAATGAAATAAGTGAAAAAAATCTTGAAAAAAATGCCAGCAATGCCGCGATGGTGGTGATTGATCCTAAAACCGGCCAGGTACTAGTAATGATCGGGTCGCGTGACTATTTCAATGAAGACATTGACGGCCAGGTCAACGTTGCCACCCGTCTGCGCCAGCCAGGTTCGTCATTTAAACCAATTGTTTACACCGCGGGGCTCATCAAGGGCTACACTCCCGACACGGTTTTGTATGATGTAGAAACCAATTTCCAAAACTACGATCTGCGCGACTACCAGCCAAGAAATTACAACCTGGCCGAGCATGGCCCGGTAACCGTACGCAAAGCGCTGGCTGGTTCACTCAACATCCCGGCCGTAAAAATGATTTACCTCACCGGCGTGGACAATGTGATTGACCTAGCCGAGGATCTCGGGTACACCAGCCTCACTGACCGTAGCCGCTTTGGCTTGTCGCTGGTGCTGGGCGGTGGCGAGGTGCAGTTGCTTGAACACACGAACGCCTACGCGGTGTTCGCCCGCGAAGGCGAATGGCACCCGATTACCACCATTTTAGAAGTGCGCGACAAAGATGGAAACGTCCTTGAAAAATACGAACGCAAAGAAAAAAAGGTACTCGCCACTGAGACAGCTCGACAGATGAACCAAATGTTATCTGATAATAACGCCCGTGCCTACATCTTCGGCCAAAACAATTTTCTAACACTGGGTGGCCGCCCAGTGGCCGCCAAAACCGGAACGACCAACGACTACCGAGATGCCTGGACCATAGGGTACACTCCGTCGCTCGTAACCGGCGTATGGGTGGGCAATAACGACAATACCCCGATGAACTTTGGCGCTGACAGCAGCCAAGTGGCTGCTCCAATTTGGCACGCCTTCATGAGCCAGGTATTAGGCGATACCCCTATTGAGCAGTTCAAAGATCCGCAACCAGTTGAAACTACTAAACCGGTGCTCAACGGTAATATTGCCCAAGGTACAACGGTCAAAATCAACCGTGTCACCGGCAAGCTAGCCACCAACCAAACCCCAGACTATCTAGTTGAAGAAAAAACCTTCAAGCAAGCGCACAACATTTTGCACTACATTAATAAAGACGACCCTCGCGGTGATACGCCTCCTGACCGCTCCGGCGAGCAGTATAAACGTTGGGAGGAGGCTGTTGTGGCTTGGGCCGCAAAAAATGGTTTTGTTAATGAGGAACCACCCACAGAGTTTGATACTGATTACACCAATAATAACCGACCGAATATTACCATTACCACCCCCTCGGCCGGAACAGTGATTACTGATCGAAATTTTTCGGCAAATGTTTCGGCATCCGCGCCGCGAGGCGTGTCGCGCGTTGAGTATGCCCTCAATGGTCAGATCATTGGCACCGTTACCAATGCGCCCTTTAGTCTTAGCCTGTTTATTGAAGACCCAAGTATCACCAACGGATCATACCAACTCACGGCCACCGCCTTTGATGACATTGATAATCGTGCGAGCGCTAACGTAACGCTCAACTTTAACTTACCAGCCGCGCCATCAGCGCTGTCATGGACATCCCCCACCAATGGCCAAGTAATACCAAGCACTTCGTTTCCGTTTACTATCAAGGGGGGCATTCGTAGTGGCGCGCAGATCTCAAAAATTGATCTGTTCTACAAAGATTCAAATGGAAATGAAAACTACATCAACACTATCAGACAATTCCCAGGCAATGTCCTAAGTGCCAGTTGGTTATCCGTACCCGGACCGGGAAATTACACGCTCTATGCCTACATTACTAATAGTGATGGGTTTTCATATAAGAGTGATGAAGTTGGGCTGAATGTTAATTAAAAGATTCTAGCCCCCGCTTAGGGGTTTTGTTATTAATAAAAAAGCTTCCCGAAAAGTTGCTTTAAAATAAAAATCCGTCGAATAGACGGATTTTTATTACCCCAATACTAAAGCTCTACTGTTTAATCGGCATCACGATATACCGGTAACTGTCGTCACCAACAGGACGCACGAGCACTGGGCTTGCTGAATCAATAATAGAGACTTCCACCTGATCGCTGTTGGCATTTTGCAGGCCATCCAGTAGATAACGAAAATTAAGGTTGGTGGTGTTAGTGTCTCCGGAAACGTTCCCCAAGACACGAGAAGTATTTTCCCCAAGCTGCGTATTGCCGGAACTCACCACTAATTCTCCGGTTTCTGGTTCAAATGAGAGAGAAATATCAAAGATGCCGCTGCGGGCAAAAAGGCTGGCTGCCTTCGCCGCAGCAACCAACTCGGCCGCTGAGGCAGAAAGGACGGTGTTACCTCGTTCTGGAATGATTTGAGTATAATCAGGATACTGCCCTTCAATCAGCCGCGACACTAACTCAACCCCGCCAAAAGTAAAAAGTATTTGGGAGTCTGCAACGTAAATCTGAACCGATGAGACCTCGGCCAAGGCGGCTCCATCCTTACTACCACCAATAACTCGTTGCAACTCTTGCACAGTCTTGGCCGGTACAATCACCTGCTGGCTCTGTGCCGATGCCGGCCCTGCAGTAATGGGAATTTTTTTCTCGGCCAACCGATAGCTATCAGTCGCCGCCAAGGTAAGGGTGTCTTTTGAAAAACTAAATAATACCCCCATAATTTCCGGCCGCGTTTCACTGGTTGCCGCTGAAAAAACCACTTGGCCAAGTGCTTGACGAAATGTTTTATATTCAACCGTGTAGGGATTTTTTTTATCAATTTCAGGAATAAGTGGGAAATCAGCCGCTTGTTGGCCTTTAATAGTAGTTTTATTTTTTTTACAAACCACCCCAAGCACCTGATCTACGTCACCACTTTGTGGCGCGGTGATGTCAACTCGTTCTTTTGGTAATAAATTAATATAATCAGCTAAGAGTCGTGAGTGTACTGTAAATGCGCCATCTTGTTCTACTGTTCCTCGAACTACACACGTAACCCCAATCTCTAGGTTTGTAGTTGATAAGGTAATAGTGTTTTGTGCCGCACTCACCAGCACATTTCCTAAGATAGGAAGTGACGAACTTCGTGACGCGATATGGCTCACTACAATAAGTCCTTGGTTGAGATTTTCTTGAGTACACGACACCTTCATAGTTATAAATTATTTTTGTATATAAATATAGTAATAATAGTAGTGAGGTGAGTAGTGGGGGTAAGGAGAATTTTTGTTTTTAGTTAGCCACTTTTTTTAGGATGTGCTTTTGTATAGAGATGTGGGTAGTGTGTGGGTAGTTTTTAGGGAATAGTGTGGGTTAAAAGTATTCACAGAGTATTCATTAAAAACTAACTTTTTACACAGTACTTGTTAGGGGTGTAGCGGGGTATTTATAAACAGCCTATGTTAGTACCTGCCATGGAGTTATCCCCTAGTTGTACATTTTTTCTCGGATCAGTTTAATGTCTTGGTTAATTTTTTCATCTTCTTCTACTAGGTTGGTGATTTTTAGATGGGCATGCATAGCGGTGGTGTGGTCGCGGTCACCAATTTCATGGCCGATGGAAGGAAATGAATTTTTAAGCTCCTCGCGCATGAGGTACATAATGATCTGCCGCGGCAATGCTAGATTCTTTTTGCGACAGGCCCCCAACACATCTTCAATGGTAATATCATAAAAATCAGTTACCAGGTTGATGATTTGTTTTGGGGTGAGTGAACGTTTGCGTTGCGATGAGCTCAACGTGTTGAGAATCTTTTTGACACTCTCAAGGGTCGCGGCTTCACCGGTGAGTTGGTGATGGGCAATAATCTTATTCAGCGCTCCTTCAAGCTCTCGGATGTTGTTTTGAACGTTACTGGCGACGTGCATGACGATTTCATCAGACAATGAAATGTTTTTTTCTTTACACTTTGAGCGCAGAATTGCCGAGCGGGTTTCTAGATCAGGCGTTGAAATGTCAGCGATCATCCCCCACTCAAAGCGTGAGACCAAACGGCTCTCCAGAGCCGGGATTGCCTTTGGCGCACGATCGGAAGTGATGATCACCTGTTTGTTTGCCTGATGTAGATCGTTAAACGTATGGAAAAATGCTTCTTGGGTGCCCTCTTTACCGGCCAGGAACTGAATGTCATCAATGAGCAGCACGTCAACCGAGCGGTAGACATCTTTGAATCGGTCGGCGCGGTTGCTGGAAATTGATCTGATAAAATCGTTGGTGAATTTTTCACAGGAGACGTACAGCACTTTGCGGGTCGGTTGTGCTATTTTCACCTCATTGCCGATGGCCTGCATTAAATGGGTTTTACCCAGCCCGACGCCACCGTAGATAAAGAGGGGGTTATAAACCTGTCCCGGCTTTTGAGCGACTGCCATTCCTGCGGCCTGCGCCAACTCATTGCCTTTACCAATGACAAAGTTGGCAAAGCGGTATCGTGGGTTAAGGCCAAATTGGTTGGTGATGGTGACTATTGGTTCCTCGTTGGGGAGCTCCTCGGTTGCGGCTTCGGTAGGCACTGCGGCGGCGGTTGATGGTACGCTGTTCAGGTTTGGCATTTCAACCCGGTAGACGACAGTTCGGATTTTATTTTCAGTAATTTTTTGTAATGCTTTTAAAATAGCGGAGTGGTATTTTTTTTCCAGCCATGCTTTGGTGAAAGCATTGGGGACACCAATAAAAATTGTGTCTCGCTCATGGTTAGCGATAAAGGTATTTTTAAACCAGGTGGTGAAGTTGGCACGGCTGAGGGTGAGCTCAAGCTCTCCGAGGGCCGCTTGCCAGATTTTTTGATCCTCCATAAGGTTTTGGTGTTGGTTATGTTCGTGGGTACGATTTTTATTGGTGGTGTAAAAATGTCTATCAAGTATAGCACAGTCCGCATCGCAGGAGTGGGCAGCTGCACATTAGAAAGTGTTCACACTATCTTGATAAGGTGTGTATAACACTCTACGGTAAAAAGCCGCGATTGGTCAAGGGCTTTGACGACTATGTCTAACCCTGCTATCATAGGGGGGTACTTAAATTTAGTCCGTTATTCTAGTATGCCCAAACGAACCTATCAACCAAACACTCGGCGCGCCAAGAAAAAGCACGGATTTCGTAAGCGTGTTGCTACGGCGACCGGCTCTCGCGTGCTCAAGCGTCGACGAGACAAGGGGCGAGCCCGCCTTTCAAAGTAGCTTTTAGGCGTACGCTTAATTTTTTTGTATGCTCCCTACCTCACACCGCCTTACTAAAGAGCAGGATTTTGCTCGCGTTAAAAAATACGGCAAACCTTTTTTTTCATCCCTCTTTCGGGTAGCAGTCCGTCCCACCAAAAATACGGTGAATCGTTTTGCGGTGGTGGTGTCTACTCGTATCAATAAAAAAGCCGTGATACGCAACCGATTACGACGGCAAGTCCGTGAAATTATTCGTCAGTCATTGCCGGCTCTCTCTTCCTCATACGATGTGGTAGTCACGGCCCGTAGCAACCCCACCGGCATTTCCTCGCATCTGTTGCAAAAGGATTTAACGAGTCTTTTTAAAAAAGCAAAGCTGCTTCCATGAATTATATTTTGAATCATATTTCTCTAGCGCGACGCAGTATACTCTGGGGTATTACGGTGTACCAAAAAACGCTATCGCCTGACCATGGTGTACTGCGTTTTTTGTTTCCCCAGGGGTACTGTAAATTTCATCCAACCTGCTCGGAGTATGGGTATCGCTGTATCGCAACCTATGGCTTAGGGCTCGGCGGCGTTAAGGCTATCGGCCGAGTGTTGCGTTGCAACCCCTGGAGCCAGGGGGGCGTTGATCATCTAACCTAACTACCATGATATTTGTTGATCTGTTTAATACACTTTTGACTCAGCCATTGTTTAATATAATGGTCTGGTTATACGATGTTGTACCGGGTAACGATTTGGGGGTGGCCATTATTATTCTGACCATTATTATTCGAGTAGTGCTCTATCCTTTGTCGGCGCAGTCGATCAGAGGACAAAAGGCGCTTCAGGAATTACAGCCCAAAATTGAGGCCCTGAAGAAGAAATACAAGGACGACCGTGAAGCTCAGGCCCGCGAGATGATGGCGCTTTATAAAGCTGAGAAGGTTAACCCGCTTTCTTCATGTCTGCCGCTTTTGATACAACTGCCATTTTTAATTGCGGTTTTTCATGTTTTCTCTCGGGGCTTTCACGCGGAAAACTTAAGCATGCTGTATGCCTTCGTACCCAACCCTGGCATGCTCGACCCCATCGCTTTTGGTTTTCTGGATTTGGCAGCGCCCAACACGGTGTTGGCCGTGGCCACTGGTCTCGCGCAATTTTGGCAGACTAAAATGTTGGTACACAAACGTCAGCCTAGCGTTTCAGGGTCCAAAGATGAAAACATGATGGCAATGATGAACAAGCAGATGCTCTATGTGATGCCAGTAGTTACTACCGTGATTAGTATTAGCTTGCCCTCTGGCTTGGTACTGTATTGGTTCTTAACTACTATTCTGACCTTACTTCAGCAGCAGCTCATGTTTAAAAAACCGGCTGCCCAAAGCGTTGTGACCGCCACTACTCATGAAGATGTTAAGTGAAGAATTGAGCAACTTACCTGTGTATACTCAAAGCGGAGAGCATTTGGGTAAAGTGGCGTCATTTGATTTTGACGTTGATATGCACATCATTGAACACTACTACATTAAGACCGGGCTTATTAAGGGGTTGGGGAACGAGCAGCTGGTGGTCCATCAATCACAAGTTATTTCAGTCAGTAAAGAAAAGATGGTAGTTGAGGATAATATCGTTAAAGAGCGCTCAATGGCTAAAGGGTTTGGGCTGGTTAGTCCGGCCACAGAGTAGCTTGTAAATTATTTGGAAATTAAAAAACTCCGCTTGGCGGAGTTTTTTGGTAGAGATGATCGAAACGAGGGGCAAACAGTCGATATTTTTAGAAATGGTAAGTTATAAATAAAAATTTATTAATTTTACAATCAATAAAAAATAAAAATATATGATAGCGGCTCCGACAATAAGATGAAAGCCAAATTTCAGATAACCTAATGTACCAGAGCCCATATATGAGAAAGCCGCCACTTCTTCGTTATTGAGTATTTTATTAACTGTATCTTCAATTTTTTTGGTGCTGTAAAAACCGCCAGTCAAAAGGTTAGCTTTAACGGATCTTTTTTTACCCACCCTCACTACCGTGCCAATTCCACCCTCCTCACCGGAGAAAAAAGCACCTATTAAATCGGTATCATATATTAAAATTTTGTTGCTACTGTAAACCCCCTCTAGCACATTCTTTTTCATCCCGTGAGGGCCATACTGAAGTTTAGTATACTCAACGTTCATCTTTAAAGCCAAACCTTCCAAGTTTCTAGGTCTAAATACAGTGAAGTAGATGGAAGGCAAAACTAGAAAAGTAGTAAAGCAAACGAAGGTAAAAATTGAAATTTTAAAATAATCTGAAAATGAGTTGGTACCTATTGAAAGTATACTAAAAAAACCTATTGTGAAAATAATAACAAGAGCGGACAATCTCATGAACTTATCGTAGGAGTCACTTTTTTTCTTCAACTTTTTATATTTTTGATCTTGATTATAACTTTCGGCGATTTCTTTTAAACTCTCTTTTTCGCTAAAAAATCTACGGGTTGCTTCTTGAGCACTTTCAAAGTTTACTTTTTTACTTAGGTTATAATCTGGGATATCTAGAAGAAGTCTGTCGGGTTTAAATTTAATAAATTGCAGTATATCCCCCTGCTCGTTAATAAAACTGATAAAATTGGGTGAATATACACTTTTGTCTGGTAAAGCCTCCAATTCAAGCAAGGCAGCATTCAAGTCTAAAGGTTCGGGTATCTTTATGTATGTTTTACTATCATTTTTAGAAAATTTCATATATATTTTTTGGATGGGGGTCTTTTTAAAAAATGCGATCTTTGCCAACAATTACTTTGAGTTTGTCCGGCACGATCTCAATGGTTACCGGAGTTTTGAGCACCTTTTGTCCGTCGGTGTGGATGGAAACTGAATTTTTACTTCTGATAGCTACTTTGCGAAACGGAATCAAGCTGCTTGAACTGGCTGGCTGTTTGCGAAACATCCAGCGGCTACTCTGGAATGGTTGGATGAAGAGTTCCAGTAGCCCGTCCTTGGGGTTAAATATCCCGCCACCAACCCCAGCGGTTGCTGGTTTGAGGTTGTAGATACCAACCTGGTCCTGCATTTGCGGTCGAACGCGAAATTTATTTTCACATTCAATGGTAACGTCTCCCTGTTCAATCGTGATGCCTGATAGGAAGTAGGTGTCATTGGCCTTGCCGAGGTCAACGCGCTCTATTTTTCGGGCGGCAATAACGCCATAGGCTTCTTCTGGTGAGGACACCCCCAGCATTTGAGCGATGGTGTTGTCTGGGCCAATCGGAATCACCCCGACGGTCACATCATATGCTGCGGCGAAGTTAATGATGTGGCTGAACGTTTTGTCATTGCCAACAACGATAATTGTTTTAACGCCGCCTTTGGTTTCATCACGAAGTAGTTCCGCAACATTGCGGAGCGGTGAGAGCCGGAAGATTTTGCCTCCAATACCTAGATCGGTTACGCGTGTTTCAATTTTAGCCAAGAGATTGGCGTAGCGCTTGTGGTTTAAAAATGAATCGTAAATGTAGAGGTACATGGATATACGTTGGATTGACCGTGATTAACTTACTAATGGAGTTTCAAGTGGCCCGTCTTTTTCATCTTTTAACTTGGCGTGTCGATCGTCAATTTTTTCCATTTTGGATTTTTTGACGTCACCGACTTGGCAGCGGCCGTGCAGTACCGCACCCGACTCTATTGATATCGTTTGTGTTTTGACGTCGCCGAAGATTTTGGCGGTGCTGGTGAGCTCAAGATTATCTTTGATTTTGAGGCTGCCCTGTATCTCTCCGGCAATCACCGCATTGGCGGCGCTGATGTTTGCAAAGATTTTAGCCTGTGCTCCAACCTGGAGATTTTTTTCAGTTTTAATACTGCCTGAAATACTACCCTCAACAATAATGTCGCCATTGGCGACAAAGTTACCGTCCACTTGTACCGATGGGCCAATGATTGTTGCGACTTCGTCCGTTCGGTTATGTTCTTGTTTAAACATACTCATTATCTACATTTAGGAATTACCACCCGTTTATTGTAGGGAGTTTAGGGCTGACTGTCAATTTTGGCGCTAACTGTACGAGGGCTTGATTTTTTAGAGACTTTTTGTTATGCTCTCAAAGTCCTTGCCAGAGGCGGGCCCGCCTTTGGCGGAAAAAGCCACATCTTAAACTACATTTTAGTTTGAGGGTTAATTTCTGAAGATTTTATTTTTTAATCTATGCCCGTAAAAAAAGCAGCATTTAAGGCACTGCGCCAGTCAACGAAGCGCGCCGCTCATAATCGTAAGATCAAGAGTGACATTGCCGCGTTGGTGCGCAAGGTGCGTAAATCAATTGAAGTCAAAGATAGTGCCGCGGCGCAGCAGTGGCTGTTGCAGGCGGTAAAAAAGTTTGACAAGGCGTCTCAAAAAGGCCTTATCAAAAAAAATACTGCCGCTCGAAAAAAGTCACGATTGTCCAAGGCAGTGGCGGCTATCGCTAAAAAGTAGCTTGGTTACTACTGGTAACGGTGAATACGTCAAGCAGCGCGTGAGCGTCTGCTTGACTTGTTTTAAAGCGACGATCAAGGATGATTAAGTGCTCGTACATCGTTTTGAGCTGGGCACCACTATGACGCTTGCCTGCGGCGAGCGCTTTTTTGACTACAAACGGATGGAGCTTCAGCTGAGCGGCAATGCGTCCTGAATCGTAGGCTTCACCGTTGGTTTCGGTAAAACTTTTTACCAATAGTAGTGTTTTGAATTGCCAGATTATTTTTGAGAGTAGCTCAACCGGCGTTGTCCCAAGGCTGAGTTGGTCGCGGATCAGCCCAAGCGCCAGGGCAGTCTGTTGTTGCGCTAGAGCGTCGGTTAGTTTGAAAATATCATCCTCGCGGGTGCTCTCGGTCAGTAGGTGGACATCGGTACTGCTAATGGCGCGGTCTTTTGCAGCGGCCAGTAGTTTGTCAATCTCATTATGCGCTTGCCAGAGGTTATTTCCAATGAGTCGAGCCAGTAGCTGAGCGGCAGCTGTGTCAATGTTTCCTCCCCGGTTGGCTACCTCAACGGTGATAAAACGTCGGACTTCATGTTCAGCTAAGAGCTGAAATTCCTGCGCCAATTTTTCGCCAGCCAACCGTTTGCGCAGCGAGTTGGTTTTTTTGGTGCTGACGTCCTGCTCCCAAAAAACAACAATAGTGTCACCGGCTTTTGCGCTGAGTAACTCGCCCACCTCTTGATGAATTTTTTTGCCACGGTTTTTGCCGATCAGTTCTTCAACGATCACCAAACGTTTTTTGGCCATAAACGGTGAAGCGGTGAGCGCCTCTTGTAAAGCCGGCACCTCTAATTTTTCACCAGCTAGTTTGTTGACGTTGAGTCCTGATGGGTCAACTTGAGCTTTGAATTTTGAGATAATTTCCGCGAGTTTACGACGCGAGCGAAAGGTATCTGGGCCGTGGAGGAAGATAATCATAGTGGAAGCATTATAAGCCGGTAGAGCTGGTAAGTAAAGTAAGCCAGTAGGATTTACAGCTTACTTTACTGCCTTAAGCTCCCCCCAACTGTCCCCCACAGCAACATCAGCCTCAATGGGTGCGCGGAGTTTGTAGACGTTTTCCATTTCTTCTTTAACAAACCGTGCCACCTTTTCAACATCAGCAACGGGCACTTCAAAAACCAGTTCGTCATGTACTTGCAGCGTCATTCGTGCCTGTTTGGAAATGCCGGGTAATTTTTTGTGAATTTCAATCATCGCTAGTTTAAGCAGGTCAGCGGCGGTTCCCTGAATTGGGTGGTTGATGGCGGCACGTTCCGCACCGGCACGAACTTGTTGAATACCAGAATTGATCTCCGGTAGATAGCGTCGTCGGCCAAAGAGCGTTTCAACGTAACCAGTTTTGGCCGCCAGTTTTTTAGTGTCGTCTAGGTAGGTTCGGATTTGTGGATGCGCGGTAAAGTAGGCGTCAATAAAGGCACTGGCGTCACTACGCGAAATGTTGGCACTTTGCGCTAAGCCAACTGAGCCCTGACCGTAAATGATGCCAAAATTAACAGCCTTAGCGGCGTAGCGCATTGGTTTGGTGACGTTATCAACGCTGACACCATGAATTTCGGCGGCCGTGCGGGTATGAATGTCTTCCTTTTTTTTGAAAGATGCCAACATGCTGGTGTCGTTGGCAAGTGAGGCGATGATCCGCAGCTCAATTTGTGAGTAGTCGGCGGACAAGAGCTTAAAGCCACGTGGCGCAATAAATGCTTTGCGGATTTGTTGGCCAACTTCTGTGCGTACGGGAATGTTTTGGAGATTTGGCTCGGTTGAGGACAGTCGGCCAGTAGCGGCAATAGTTTGGTTAAAACTGGTGTGGATGCGACCATTTAGATCAACCAATTTTGGCAGCGCTTCAATGTAGGTTGATGACAGCTTGGCCAGTTCGCGATAGCGCATGATGTGCGGAATAATTTCATGTGCGCCCTGTAATTTTTCTAGCTCTGAAGCGGCGGTAGAGATGCCAGTTTTGGTTTTAGCCAAGCCTTCAGTTGAGACATGGAGTTTTCCAAACAGCACCTCTTTGAGCTGCAGTGGCGATGCAATGTTAAAGTCTGTTCCGGCCAACGTATGAATTTTGGTTTCAAGGGTTTTGATTTCTTTGGTAACGGTACCGCCCAGATTTTTCAAAAAAGCAGTATCAAGCAATACGCCATGGCGTTCCATGTCGGCAAGCACTGGTATCAATGGCAACTCTATTTTTTCCAACAGTCCTAGATTATTGCTTTTTTTAAGTTGCGCAGTGAGCGGCGCCACCAGTCGTAAGGTGTAGTCAGCATCTTCACAGGCATAGTCACTGACGCGCTGCAAATCAACTTCGGCAAGCGTTATTTGCTGTTTACCCGTGCTAATCAGATCAGTGATCGGCTGCATCTGGTAGCCGAGTTCGGTGAACACTAGCCCATCTAGGTTGTGTTGACGCGAGCCGGGGTTGGCCAGGTACGAGGCGATCATACTATCAAAGGTAACGCCTGCCAGCTTGATGCCAGTTGTTTCTAATACTTCAAGGTCAAATTTAATGTTGTGTCCGGTTTTTTTAATACGGGGGTCTTCCAGCATTGGCTTCACTTTTTTCAACCAGGCAGCTTGAGCCGGTAGATAGTAAGCTTCGTCTTCGCGCCAAGAAAAACTAATGCCCAAGATTTTGTCATTGAAGGGGTCAAGACCTTCGGTTTCAGTGTCCACAGCAATGAATTTTTGTTTTTTGAGCGTGTTTAAGAAGTCATCAAAATTTTTATCGGTAATGAGGTGATAGTCTGGGTGCATTGCGCCTACTGATTTTTTTTCAACCGTATCACCAAAAGCAAAGCTACCCTGTCCTGGCAGGATTCCCCGCTGTAGTTCTTTGGGCAGCTTGTTGATTAACGATTTAAACTCCAATGCTTGCAGTAATGGCACTACCTTGCCAATATCGTAGCCATCAACTTTGGCGTCGGCCAGCTTGAAGTTGATTTTTACTTTGTCGTCCATGGTTGCCAGTTTTTTTGAGAGCAACGCTTCCTTTTTGTGTTCCTTTAAAAGCAGGCGGTAACGTTCCTTGATCTTTGGCGACTCAAGATTTTTGTAGAGGTTATCTACGGTTTCAAAATCTTTGAGTAAGGTGATCGCCCCTTTTTCGCCGATGCCGGCAACGCCTGGAATATTGTCTGAGGGGTCGCCGCGCAAGGCTTTGTAGTCCACCATTTGTTCAGGGGTCAGCCCGTCAAAGCGACGGATAACTTCGGCCACCGTGTAGGTCATGGTGTCGGTCATGCCGCCACGCATCGTGTACACTTCAGTGTTGTCATCAACCAGCTGCAGCGTATCAAGATCGCCGGTAACAATGATTGATCTTATTTTTTTAACAGCCTTATCGCGAACCACGGTGGCAATTATGTCATCTCCTTCAAAACCTTGTTTTTCATAAATCGGAATATTGAATGCCTTGAGTACATCTTTAATAATTGGAAATTGTTGGTAGAGTTCGTCAGCTTGTTTTTTGCGCGTGGCTTTGTAGCCATCATACATTTCGTGGCGAAACGTCGGTCCGGGTAAATCAAAAGCAACTGCCAGATAGTCAGGCTTGATGTCTTTGAGCACCTTAAGTAGTACCAAGGTAAAGCCATAGACAGCATTGACGATTTGGCCGTCTTTGGTGGACATGGTTGGCGGCAAGGCGTGGAAGGCGCGGTGTACCAAAGCGTTCCCATCAATAATTACTAGCTTTTCTTGTGATTTTGCCATGAGGGCATTATAACATTTAATAAAAAAGAGCGCGTCCGGATTTCCGAACGCGCTGTATGCGCAGAGGTTATTTTTTGTGCTGCTATAACTTCCAATTTTGCCATTCGGGCAAAAGTTGAAAGTCAAATTCACTCACAGCGGCACGTAGCTGTCTGACGGAGATGAGCTCCGGATTTGGGCACGACAGACAACGCCCGACAAAACCAACGTAGACAGTTGATCCGTCCGCATCAATGGGACTGACGGCGATAGCGCCAAGATCGGCCGTCACATGTTCGGCAGCATGGACTTGTACTTTGCGGTACATTTGAGCGTCTTCCCGACTTGCGTCGGTGACGACGGCGAACCCCTCGTTTTCTGCCAGGTAGTTACCGTCGGGGCAATCACCGCCATCAAGCAGCATGCAGCAACGAAGTGATCCGGGGAGCATGCTCGTTGGAACGTTTCTTGCACCTCCGAAACGTCCGCCACTGGTGACGAACCACTTTTCGTGGAACAGCCCACCAATGCCGATACGATGTTCTCTCCAGAGACGTGATGCGTATTTGTCCGTATTGAGCGACCCCCAGGGAAAAGGTTGGCCAAGATTGGCGGCCAAAAGTTCAGTGGGGGTAGCGAGTCGGCACCCGGCAGGGATGCTTTCTGCCGGAAAACGCAACAATCGCAGATTCCCGGGTGGGAGCAGTGTCCAAGAAGCGGCGTTCTCTAAACGTGTTTCTTGGGCGTTGCTGCTTGGTCGTACTTGGACTACGGTTGCCATCGTCTTTCCTCCAGTGTTTGGTAAAAGGGCGACAACTGTCGCATGGTTACGACAGTTATATTGTTTATTGACAATAGTATAATAATATATTAATATAAATACTGTCGTCGGATAACGACAAATACAGATGCTTGATCAATTATTCCAGAAATTAGACCTAGGGGAGCGTGAAAGAGCGGTCTATTTGGCGTTGCTTGAGAGTGGCCCCACTAGTGCTGGCCATCTAGCAAAGATGGTAGGAGTGCCGCGATCCTCATTGTACGGCTTTCTTTCTAATCTTTTAGAAAAAGGGCTGGTGCTTCAAAGTGAGAAGGCTCATGTTAAGTTTTGGCAAGCACAGTCACCGGATGAGTTATTGACAATACTTGACGGTAAGATTAACGAATTAGAAACAACAAAGGCGAATTTAGAGGGGTTAGTGGGTGAATTGAAAAAAAGACAGAGCACTGACTTTACACTTCCCCGGTTTACTTATTTTGAAGGGGCAGACGGCGTCCGTCAGATATTAAAAGATATGCTCTTGTATCGGGACATTACGACGCAAGCATTTTGGCCGATTAATGACATGATTTTTACACTAGGGCAGGATTTTTTTGAGCATCTTAATATCAGAAGGATTAAACAAAATTTATATACTCAGGCTATTTGGCCAGCGGATAAGGCAGTAGATATTAAACAGTATCCATTTTTAGGAGTAGGTGAAAAGTTTAAGAGAGAGATCAGGGTAGCACCAAAAGGCGTTGAAAGCTCAATGGGGTACTGGGCGTATAAGAATAAAGTAGCGTTTGTATCTTCTCGAAAAGAATCGTTTGGTTTTATTGTTGAAAGCATGGAGTTGCGACAAATGATGCAAACACAGTTTGATGTTATTTGGGGGATGTCAAAGCCAGTAACTATTGAATCAAAATATACTGAAAAGTTTCTTGAGAAAATCTAGTTTTTATGTTACAGTAGGCTCAAATTATGCATCTCGAAAAACTTGAAATCCAGGGCTTCAAATCATTTGCCCAAAAAACCGAACTAGCCTTCCCGCCTGCCGCCAACGCCACCACCTACAGCATCGCCTGTATTGTCGGGCCTA
>JAHFHR010000063.1 GCA_023246815.1 bacterium
AAAACTAACTAGCGACATGTCCAACCGCCACCTTGCCCGTACTATTGCACTACAAACACTGTTTGAGTGGGATTTTAACAACCGGACTGACCATCAAACAGTGCCCGACGTTGGCGGTAACCTTAAAGAATTTGCCCCGCAGTTTGATGATAAGGGTTTTATTGAGACACTGGTTAACGGTGTGGTCAAAAATCAAAAAGAAATTGACGCGCTCATTATTAAATACGCGCCGGAATGGCCACTGGACCAAATCACGATGGTTGACCGCAATGTCTTACGCATCGGTATCCAAGAAATGAAATACGACGAGGACATCCCAGAGAAAGTGGCAATCAATGAAGCAATTGAACTTGCCAAAACATTTGGTGGTGAATCATCAGGCAAGTTCGTTAATGGCGTATTGGGCACCATCTACAAAGAAATGGTCGCTGAACAAGAAAAAAATAATTAACTAAGCCTTTAGCTTACAGCTGTTAGGGCGACATCCAACCTAAAAGCTATAAGCTAAAGGCTACAAGCTACACCATGCAAGACTTCACTGAACTTGAAGAAGCACTCCAAATAGCATTCTCAGATAAAAATTTACTCAAGCAGGCGTTTGTTCACCGTTCGTACATCAATGAGAACCCCAGCTTTCCGCTACCACACAATGAACGTCTGGAATTTTTGGGTGATGCGGTACTTGAACTGATTATCACCGAACACCTCTACATCACCTACCCAAATCCAGAGGGTGAGTTGACGAACTGGCGCGCCAGTCTAGTCAACAGTCACATGTTGGCGGAAGCAGCTAAAGAGTTAGGGCTAGAAGAATATTTATTTTTAAGCAAAGGCGAAGCCAAGGACACAAACAGTAAGGCGCGAAACTACATCCTGGCCAACTGTTTTGAAGCTCTCATTGGGGCGATTTACCTTGATCAGGGCTATGAGCAGGTTAAGGCTCTGATTGACGCAACGCTCCTGCCAAAGCTTGAGAATATTTTAGAACATAAACTCTATCAAGATCCAAAAAGTCAGCTCCAAGAAATTGCCCAAGAAAGAGTAGGTGTTACCCCAAGCTACCGAGTGCTTGACGAGAGCGGACCTGACCACAGCAAGAAATTTGAAGTGGGTGTATACTTTGACGATGAGCTGATCGCTAAAAGCACCGGCACCAGTAAACAGGAAGCGCAAGTGAGTGCTGCCGAGGCGGCACTCAAAAAGAAAAAATGGAATTAACCTAACCTATATATGGCTATTGATGAACTCTTTAAAGCAGCAGTTGATCAAAAAGCATCTGATCTGCATATCGTGGTGGGCATGTCTCCAGTGCTGCGCATTGACGGCGTGCTGACCGAAATAAAAGAACAGCCCAAGATCACCAAAAAGGCGGCGGCGGATTTGATTATGCCGATTTTGTCCGAAAAACAGAAATTAATTTTTGAAAAAGACAAAGAACTTGATTTATCCTACGAAATAAAAACCGGCCATCGTTTTCGCGTCAACCTTCACGTTGAACGCCAAAATCTAGGGTTAGTCGCTCGTGTTATTTCCTCAGACATCCCCACCATTGATGAAATTGGCATGCCGGAGATTACTAAAAAATTACTGGATACCAACCAAGGCTTAATTCTAATGACCGGCCCGACCGGTTGCGGAAAATCAACCACGTTAGCGGCGATGATCAACTACATTAATGAGACGCGCCGCGCCCACATCGTCACTCTGGAAGACCCTATTGAATTCCTCTTTAAATCAAACCAGTCAATCATCAAGCAGCGCCAACTACACACGGACATGATCACCTTTTCATCCGCGTTGATCCATGTACTGCGTCAGGATCCAAACGTTATCATGGTCGGCGAGATGCGCGACTTAAGCACGGTGGCGAACACAATCACCATCGCCGAAACCGGTCATTTGGTACTCGCCACTCTCCACACCCACAACGCCGCCCAAACTATTGATCGTATCATTGATATTTTCCCACCGCATCAGCAGCAGCAAATTAGGCTGCAGGTATCCATGACCCTTAAGGCGGTTATTTCACAGCAGCTGATCCCTAAAAAAGACGGCGGACGCGTTGCTACCCGTGAAGTGATGACTAACACACCAGCTATTGCCAATCTGATCCGCGAAAATAAAATTGCGCAGATTAAATCCGTTATTCAAACCAGCGCCAATGAAGGCATGATTACAATGGATCAAGATTTGATCAACCTCTACAACGAGGGGCTTATCACTCAAGAGGTGGCTCAGAGCCATATGATTAGCCCAGAGATGTTAGGATAGATACTCTAAAAAAAGGGCCTGTCCCGTCCTCTACTTGGGCGGGATTGATTTTTTAGAAAAATTGTGATATTTTACGTAGGTTGTTAGACATGCACTCGTACCCGCCCGCAACGCTTCGCGTAGCGATGCGGGCGGGGCTCAATTGGTGGGTTGGTCGAGGTATCAAATAAATTAGTAAGAAATCATGCACTCGTAGCTCAATGGATAGAGCACTTGGCTTCGGACCAAGGGGTTGCAGGTTCGAGTCCTGCCGAGTGCACCAACTATTTTTCGGGCGCATAGCTCAGTGGTAGAGCTGCTCCCTCTTAAGGAGAAGGTCGGGGGTTCGAATCCCTCTGCGCCCAAAAAAGTATATGCCCTATCTAACTGAATTTATCACTGTCGCTCTGATCCATCTACTGGCCGTCATGAGTCCCGGACCTGATTTTGCAATGGTAAGTAAAAATAGTCTCATAAACTCTCGCAAAGTGGGGATACTGACCGCGGTTGGGCTGGGGTTGGGTATTATTGTACACGTAGTCTATTCACTCATCGGTATTGGCATCATTATTTCTCAATCAATTGTACTATTTTCAATTATCAAATATCTCGGAGCTGGGTATTTGATCTATATTGGCTACAAAGCGCTCAAAAGCAAAAAGCAACAAGGTGCGGTTACTCTAGGTGAAACTAAGATGATCTCTAATGGCACTGCGATAAAAATGGGGTTTCTGACTAATGTGCTAAATCCAAAAGCAACTTTATTTTTCTTAGCACTGTTCACCCAGGTCATCAATCCGGAAACACCACTGTTAATCCAAGTGCTCTATGGTGCTGAAATGTCAGTGATGACCTTTGTCTGGTTCTCACTAGTAGCACTCGTATTATCACAACAAGGTCTAAAAGGTGTACTCTCAAAAATAATGCACCACGTGGAGCATGTCTTTGGTGCAATGCTTATTGCGCTGGGTATTAAAATTGCGCTTTCCAATTCAAAATAAACACAGATTACTATCAAAAAAACATCTTTCCCTAAAGATGTTTTTTTGATATACTAAAATGACCTATGAAAAAACCCATTGCATTCGCAATTTTTTTATCTCTACTCATCAGCACTCCAGCGCTTGCGGCTGAAGAAAATTTGGCACAACGTTTGTCCGGGCGCATTGTACTGCAAGTGGAAAGTTATGGCCGGGCCTGGTACATTGATCCAGTAAGCCGTGCTCGTTACTATCTACAAGACGGTAATGAGGCCTACTTCCTGATGCGTACTAAGGGGCTGGGTATTACCAATGCTGATTTAACAAAAATTCCAACCAAACGTGGGCAAACCGCCGATGCTAAACTGGTCAACCGCCTGAGGGGTCGCATCCTGCTACAAGTTGAAGAAAACGGCGAGGCCTGGTACGTAGATCCGGTTGATGGTCTACGCCACTACATGAAGGACGGTATTGCCGCCTATGAACTGATGCGTACCAAGGGGCTAGGTATCAGTAATACTGATTTGGCAAAAATAACCATGAACGCCGAGCAGATTGCGCATGACACGACGTTCAACGATGTAGCCTATGTACGTTATGATGGTACCGCTTTTTCGGGCGGATACAATGCCGACCAGATTCTGCCACTGGCATCGCTCTCAAAACTGATGACCGCGCTGGTATTTTTGGACACCAATCCTGACTGGAATAAAAAAGTGACCATCACTTCCGAGCAGATCGCTTATCCAATAACATTGGCCGGACAAGATGCGACGAGTGAGGTAGATTTACAAGCTGGTGATACTATGAGTATCTATGATTTATGGGTGGCCATGCTCGTAGCCTCCTCAAACCAAGCAGCTATTACTATTGCCGACGCATCAGGACTTGATCGCCAAACCTTTATCAAAAAAATGAACGAAAAAGCAGCTGAGTTGGGACTGACTAAAACAAAATTCTACGATCCAACCGGTCTTGATGCCCATAACGTTACCACTGCCAAAGAAATGGCCAAACTGGCACATGCCGCTTTTACTACTCCGACCATTGCTACCGCAGGAAAACAAAGTGGGTATGTCATTGCTGCAACTGCTGCAACACTTCAACCAAAAACCATCACCGTTGCTGACCGAAACTACAGTTTACAAAAATACCAACCCGATGCGTCTAAGACAGGATACTTAATTGAGGCGCAGCGCACGGTAGCGTTGCAAAAAAATAATACGACCATTGTCGTGCTGCACGCGTTGAGCATGACTCAGCGTAATCAGGCTATCGAAAAACTGCTCAACAGCTTATGACCGTAACCACAAAAAAATATATTGCCTATCAAACACTCCCCCGTACTGGTGTGCGCTGTTCAGCGTGCAAAAAAGGCCGACTTGAACCGGCCCAAGGAAATTTCGGCGCAATCTATAAATGTACAAACACTCCCGGCTGCTATTTTTTTGTTGACTCACGTCCGACTCGTAAAAAGTGCCGCTTCATCAGAGACGGCAAAATGTGCGGTGCCATTATT
>JAHFHR010000007.1 GCA_023246815.1 bacterium
TCCACAAACTAACATCATCAGTACTATTATTTCTAAAGAATCCCCCAACGAAAGTAGAGGTGTCTTTTAGAAATTGGAATCCTTCATACGTATTGGTAGTCAAACTTGTTTGTACAGAAACTCTTGAAGAGTATATTGCATCATCATCACGAACCGTCACCTTTGAGTTTACGGGGGGTGCACTAGTTCCAATACCAACCCGGTCAGTGCCGGTTGTTAAGTGGACGTTGGTTCCAGTTCTGGTCCAGCTAGTATTGCCAATCTGATTCCAATTAGATTTACAGTCATTAGTAGTCCCTAAACAAATACTAGTTGCAAAAAGACCTTGACCGCTGACGCTGGTGAAAAAGCCTCCCCAGCTTGTATTAGAGATTCCATAGATAGCAGCATTTTGACTTCCGACGTATAGACCAATATTGTTGTTAACAGGATTACCAAAAAGGCTAGTATGGTTGGCAATCAATAGTGAGACTGATTCTAAGGCGAGTGTTGTGTGGCGATCCGCACCCACTGCTACCGAACCTCCCAGGCCATTATTGTTATAGAAAATATTGCTAGGATTAGTACCACTGAGCTGCCAAAGATCACCACCACCAATTGACCCGTCGTCAAAGGCGGTTATACAGTCATTGTCAGGATTGCCATCGCTATCTGGTAAACAAATTTGAGTAGCGTCAGTTACTCCACTCACTATCAAATTTCCAACCTGTCCTGTACCATTAATATTAAAATTAGCCCCAGATTGTTGTGAATTAGAGTTAAAAATAAACCCCGGTGGATTACCATCTGGCGGGGGCACAGTCGGCCCAACCCAATCAAAACCCTGGGCAAAAACGCTGGCGACAAAAAAAGTGGCCGAAAAACCAGCCACCAACGCCCCAAAAATTGCTAACATTTTTACTAATTTAAAAGTTTTTTTCATACTTTTGTTTTATACCCAGGTCAAAGCCCAAATTTTTTTTCGTACTTTGACTAAACCCTATTTTTTAGTATATAATATATCTAAATTGAAGCCAAGAATGACGACAAAATAGCAATGTGATTAAATATATTTTACCATAAAACATAATCCTAAGCAATTTATCTCTAGACCTCTATGACTAACCTCCTGTGGATAATCATTATCATCATTGTAGCCATGGTACTATGGCTGATGTTCGTTTTTAACAGCCTCATTCGATTAAAGAACCGAACGCAGGAAGCCCAGTCTGACATTGATGTTCAGCTCAAACGCCGCCATGACCTCATCCCCAACCTGGTTGAAACCGTCAAAGGCTATGCCAGCCATGAAAGTCAGCTGTTTGAAAAAGTAACCCAAGCCCGATCGCAAGCCATCAATGCCCAAGGTATGGGTGAAAAGGCGCGCGCGGAAAATATGCTGACCGAAGCGCTGAAGTCAGTATTCGCAGTAGCAGAGAACTATCCTGACCTCAAAGCATCACAAAACTTTTTACAGCTGCAGGATGAATTATCAGATACTGAAAATAAAATTCAGGCAGCCCGACGATTTTACAACGGTAACGCTCGTGACTTTAACACCGCTGCTGAAGTATTTCCTAATAACATGGTGGTTGGTATGCTGGGCTTCAAAAAATTTGATTTCTTTGAGGCGGCGGCTGGCGAACGGGAAAACATCGCGGTGAAATTCTAGTCCATGTACAAAGAAATTGACAGCAACAAACGAAAGACCGCGCTGCTCATTACCCTCTTCATCGCCGTGGTGATGGGTATCGGTTGGGTATTTGCAGAGTTTTCTGAACTTGGTTACTCCAGTCTGGCTATTGCTGCTGTTATTTCCATCGTTATTTCCATTGGTGGATATTTCAGCGGAGACAAAGTGGCGCTGGCATCAGCCGGCGCTCAAGGACCAATTCAAAAAAATGACAACCCCTACCTACATCGAATGATTGAAAATCTAGTCATCACCGCTGGTCTGCCCATGCCAAAAATATACATCATTGCTGACCCGGCGATCAACGCTTTTGCCACCGGCCGTAATCCCCAACACGCTTCCATCGCGGTGACCACCGGCGCTATTGAAAAATTGGCCAACGAAGAACTGGAGGGTGTACTGGCACATGAGCTATCACACATTAAAAACTATGACATTCTACTAATGACCGTGGTGTTGGTACTAGTAGGGTTGCTGGCGCTACTGGCTGATTGGTTTTTTCGGATGCATTTTTGGGGTGGTGGACGAAAACGAGACGGCGGTTCGGGCGGCGGACAAGCCCAAGCAATCCTGATGATTGCCGGCATTATACTGTTACTGCTGTCGCCCATTATTGGACAGCTGATCCAGTTAGCCATCTCACGAAAACGAGAATTCTTGGCTGATGCCTCGGGCTCACTGTTAACACGCTACCCAGAAGGACTAGCTAAAGCACTGGAAAAAATTGCCACTGAAAATATGCCCATGAAGCGAGCCAATAACGCCACTGCTCACCTCTATATCGCGACACCCTTTGGTCGCACTAAGCACGCTTTTTCTAAATTATTTGCTACCCATCCCCCAATCGCCGAACGCGTTGCAGCCTTGCGTAGCATGGCATAAACAACCATCATGAAAGTATTTGAGAATCCACAACGAGGAGCAGTTGAAGGGTACCGTGTACTGATTGCGGTCACCATAGCACTGGTGGTTGCACTGGCAATAGCAGCAATTATTTTTTTTAGTTTACGCACAATCATGCCCCAGTCTCCAGCTCCATTTAACCAAACAGGCACGACGAACAATCAAGCGGATGGAGGCCAGACAACCCCCATTGACTACAGCACAGACACTGACGGTGATGGTACCAGTGACTATGTTGAAAAGTTGAGCGGCACAAACCCTCAATCAGCAGAACAACCAGCACCGGAAGCAACCCCCATTGACTACAGCACAGACACTGACGGTGATGGTACCAGTGACTATGTTGAAAAGTTGAGCGGCACAAACCCTCAATCAGCAGAACAACCAGCACCAGCCCCTGAGGTAACGCCGGTGGACTACACCACGGACACCGATGGTGATGGTACGAGTGACTACATTGAAACATTGAGCGGCACAGACCCAAACACGCCCGGACAATAGACAAGACAATACATAAAAAAAATGAAATCAATTTTCCATCAATTCACCACCCACTCACGCAACGCCCTAAAAAATGCGTTTAATCTTGCGTTGGCTTCAGGCCATCGTATGGTAACGCCCCAGCATATCCTCTATGGCTTGAGCCAGCAAAAAGGCAGCATCGCTGCGCAAATTTTAACCAAAGCCAACATTGATGATTTTGAAATAAAAAAATCAATTAGCCAACATTTCTTGAGCAAACAAACCGTAACCCAAGTCGGTATCGCGCCAGCAACCAAAAAAGTTTTGGAAAAATCGTTTCTGATTGCCAATCAAAGCAACCACAACTACATCGGTACCGAACATTTGTTAGCTTCAATCTTGGATACTCCCGACGGTATTGTCCAGGCGTTTTTTGAACAGCAAAGTATTGATGTAGAAGATATCCAGCGGCAGATTGAGACCATTTTGAGCAGCACCTCAAAATTTCCCGATGTCACCGGATCACTCGGGGGTGTCAAAAATAACAATAAAAATGATGATCTTTTTGGTACCAGCCAACATGGCATGACGCAGACGCACAGTAACATGCTTGAAGCGTTTGCCACCAATCTCACGAACGACGTCATCCAAAAAGATATTGACCCGGTAATCGGTCGAGAGATTGAGATTGAACGGCTGATTCAAATCTTATCACGCCGAACTAAAAACAATCCCCTGTTGCTGGGTGATCCGGGTGTGGGTAAAACCGCGATTGTTGAAGGACTAGCCAAAAAAATTATCAATGGTGATATTCCAGAAGTGCTGGCCAATAAAAAAATCTATACCCTTGATCTGTCGCTGGTGGTGGCCGGTACCAGCTTCCGTGGAGAATTTGAAAATAGGTTAAAACAAATTATCGCTGAAGTTAAAAAAAATCCTGACATCATCTTGTTTATTGACGAAATTCACAACATTATCGGCGTTGGCTCAGCCACTGGCTCAATGGATGCTGCCAACATTCTCAAGCCGGCACTGGCTCGCGGGGAAATTCGTTGTATCGGCGCTACTACTACCGAAGAGTACAAAAAATATATTGAAAGTGATCCGGCACTGGAACGTCGGTTCCAGACCATTTTCGTTGACCAGCCAAGCGTTGAAAAAACGATCAGCATTCTCAAGGGTGTCCGCGAAAATTATGAAACATTCCATCGTGTCACCATTAGTGATGAAGCAATCGTCGCGGCAGCGCAACTGTCAGAGCGGTACATCACTGAACGTTTTCTGCCGGACAAGGCAATTGACTTGATTGATGAGGCAGCTTCAGCCACTAAAATAAAAAATCTGGAGAACCAAGACGTCAAAGAAGTATGGGGCCTGGAACAACAGCTGAAAATGATATCCAACAAAAAACAGGAGGCCGTGCAAAAAGAAAGATTTGGCGCGGCGCTTAAGTACCGTGATCAGGAAGAAGCGATTCTGATACGGTTGCGAGATTTACAACATACCGCCACCGAAAAAAATCAGGTGACACTGGCGACGATCAACGAAAAAGATATCGCGCAGGTAGTGTCACGAATGACTGGTATTCCGCTCGATGATCTAATCCTCAAGGAGAAGAACTATCTACTCAACTTAGAAAAAAAAATGTCCAAACACGTCGTTGACCAAGACGAGGCCATCGCTTCGGTCTCCGAATTTATCCGGCGCTCCCGCATGGGTATCGCTGACGCTCGACGTCCGATTGGTTCATTTATTTTCCTTGGCCCATCGGGTGTTGGGAAAACCGAACTGGCAAAAGTGCTGGCCGAGAGTGTGTTTGGCAGCCGCAGTGCGCTAATAAAAATTGACATGTCTGAATTTGCTGAAAGCTTCAACATTTCAAAATTGATCGGCGCGCCAGCCGGCTATGTTGGCTACAAAGAAGGAGCCAAGTTGACCGACGCTGTTAAACGTCGGCCATACTCAGTAGTACTGTTTGATGAGATTGAGAAAGCTCACCCTCAAATTTTCAACATCATGCTACAAATTCTTGAGGAAGGCTATATTACCGATGCCATTGGTAAAAAAATCAACTTCAAAAATACCATTATTATCATGACGTCCAATCTTGGCTCAGAGTACTTTACCAAACACGCCGCGCTTGGCTTTCAAACAGGGGCCAAAGACCAACACGGCGTGCGCGCTCGGGCCTTTCAGGAAATCCAAGAAAACGTCCTCAAGCGTCTTAAAGACACGTTCCCACCGGAATTCCTCAGTCGCATTGATAAAACAGTGGTGTTCCAGCCACTCGGCAAAGACGCGATTGATAAAATCACCCGTCTACAGTTAGCTGAACTTAAAGATAGGCTGGCGCAGCAACAGGTTACGCTCACGATTGATCCGAGCGTCGTGCGCCACGTTAGCACCATCAGCTACACTCCGGAAGTGGGCGCACGGGCGATCCGCAAAACAATCCAAGACCAGATTGAGAATAAAATCGCTCATAAATTACTTACTGATACCAACGTACAGACAATGATTATCACGGTAGAAAATAAAGAAATTACGGTCCGCTAACCATGGACGATCTAGCTACACAAAAAAACCAACAGCGTGAATTGCAGCGTATTAAACGCGCTCAACAGCAACAGCAGGAGGCGGCACTTGATGAGGAACAAAAACGAGGGCAGGTGGTTAGGCGACAACAAGTTAACGATTTACGAAATCTTGATATACGACAACAAGGTGTACAAAGTGATCCTGTACTAGAACAGCTACGTCAACTTGACCCGAAAAATCCTGGCGGTGAAAGTCGGGAACAACGAAAAATCGAATCACTGAAAAAAAAGAAAGAAGCAATAGATAAAGATAATAAATCAGACAAGGACACAGAGCGAATAGATAGAATAAACCAACGTATTGAGAGGTTAAAAAAACGCCATCTACGAAAAAGAGTGCTTGGGGTTCTACGTAACGGCAAGCAGGTTGGCCTGATCGGCAACATTCTTTTTTTCTTGCTCATGGCATACGCCATTCCGATTGACCTACTACCGTTTGTGAGCGGCGGATTATCAACAATGTTGGATTGGATCCTTGACATTACTTTTTTTATAGCGGTATTCTTTGTCCTGTTCATCACTACTGGTGATCTACTCGGATCACTGATCGGTAGAAAAAGTATGATTAACATTTTACAAACCATCGCCGAATTTATTCCCATAATTGATGCTCTACCATTTCATATACTCGCGGTAGTGCTGCTCTATCTTGACATTAAATATGGTATAATGAAATTAGCAAAAGGATACTCATCCTCCCCTACCTCTCCATCATGAATCTCAACTGGCAACGCATCGCACTATTAATCGGCTTTATCCTCGCCGTTCTTTTGATCGGCTACGGACTCTATTTCATTTTTTTGCGTCCAGCGGTACCTACCACCACCCCAGGTGACACCACTGGAGCAGGCACGGGCAGTCTGCCGACAACTAATGTCGGCGGTGGAATCCCGGTGGCAGGAAATGTTAACGCCACCCTACCAACCGGAACTCAAGGCGGTAGTGGCCAACCGGGTACCGAACAACCAGCTGAAGCCTCAACCATCGCCCGAGGAGGACTCACCCAATCATCGGCATTAACCACCAGCGCCGCGATTCGGCCAACGCTTTCCGCAGATGGCGGCCGTATCTCCTACTATGATCCAACGACCGGACGATTCTACCAACTAACAACCGATGGACGAATTACCCCATTGTCTGAGGAAGTATTTTTTGAGGTCCAAAATATCACCTGGTCACCGAGCAAGAGCAAGGCCGTACTTGAATACCCCGACGGCGCCAATATCGTCTATGATTTTAATACCAAAAAACAGTACACCTTACCACAACACTGGAAAGACTTCAGCTTCTCCCCTGACAGCGAGCGGGTAGTAGTCAAGAGTATTGGCACCTCTGTTGATAATCGCTGGTTAGCAGTATCAGACAGTGACGGTTCAGAAGCAACGCGGCTCAAAGAGTTGGGCGACCAAGACGCGACCGTTTACAATAACTGGTCACCTAATGGCCAAATCGTTGCGATGTACAGTGAAGACATAAATTTTGATCAGCAACGACTGTTTTTCGTCGGTTTGAATGACGAGAATTTCCAATCAACGGTGATTGAAGGACGAGGTTTCCAAGGGCAGTGGTCAAGTAGTGGAGATACACTACTCTACAGTGTTTACTCTAGTGAAACGAATTACAACCCAACATTGTGGATCGTTGATGCCAATGCCGCGAATACTGGCCAAAACCGACGGAGCCTGAAGCTCCAAACCTGGGCTGATAAATGCACCTTTGCCAACGACACCACCGTCTACTGCGCTGTTCCGCAGGCGCTGGTGGAAGGTTCCGGATTCTTCCAAGATGACTTAAATGTCGCGCCGTCCGATATTTATAAAATTGATCTCACCAGCGGCATTAAAACAAAAATCGCCACTCCTGAAAGCAACCTGGTAGCGGAAAACATTATTGTTGATAAAAATCAAAGCAACCTCTATTTCACGGACCGATTTGACGGCCGCCTCTACACCGTACGACTACGGTAACGCCCTACTCTGGATGTAACTCTTTGAGCAGCCGGTCAACATGCTCTTGTAACACTGGGTGATCACGTAATGTTGATCCATCCGCCAGCAGCAATTCAGCTGCTTGTTTTGTTTTAACCATGAGCTGATGATCAGACAATTGAGCCAACTTAAATTGTGGCCAGCCTGATTGTTGTGAACCATACACCATGCCTGGCCCGCGCAGTGTTAAATCAAGCTCGGCCAGGGCAAAGCCGTCCTGCGAGTCAACCAAAGCTTGAAGCCGTGTCTGAGTCCGCTCGCCGAGATGTTCACTACATAAAAAGCAGTATGATTGATAGGCTGCCCGCCCTACGCGCCCCCGAAACTGATGCAGTTGGGCCAGCCCAAACCGCTCTGCGCCTTCAATCATCATCACCGTAGCATTAGGAACATCCACGCCAACCTCAATCACCGACGTTGATACCAGTATGTGGCTTTTGCCAGCTAAGAAATCAGCCATCACCGCTTCCTTTTTTTCTGCTGGAAGTTTGCCATGAAGCAGATCAATAGTGTACTCAGGGAACACCGACTGCTTCAATTTTTCGTACTCTACCGTGACCGAACGCACGCCGAGCTTGTCCGATGGATCAATCAGCGGACAGACTACAAATACCTGACGACCGTTGGTAATCTGATCTTTAATAAACTGATACGCTGCTGGGCGACCGGACTCGGCGACCAGTTTGGTAATAATCGGTTTACGATCTTTTGGTTTTTCAGCAAGAATGGAAACGTCTAAGTCGCCGTACAATGCCAAGGCGAGCGATCGAGGAATCGGCGTCGCCGTCATGGACAATAGGTGGGGTGTCGTTGCCGCATCTCCTGACTGGCTGCGCAGTGCCTTGCGCTGAGTAACGCCAAAACGATGCTGTTCATCAACCACACCCAATCCAAGCTGCTTGAACTGAACGCCGTCCTGAATCACCGCGTGGGTACCGACAATAACTGCCACTTCCCCGGCGGCAATACGGGCAACGAGCGCTGCTTTACTCACACTTTCCATACCACATAGCTTTTGTGACCGAGTCAGTAGTGCGGTAGTGATGCCCAGTGGCTGAAATAATTTGTAGATTGTTTGATAATGCTGGGCTGCTAAAATCTCCGTCGGCGCCATCAGTACGCTCTGACTACCAGCAAGGGCGACATTGTACATTGCGAGAGCTGCCACAATAGTCTTACCTGATCCGACATCCCCCTCCAGTAGCCGATTCATCGGCCGAGGTTGCTGTAGATCAGCAATAATCTTCCAGGCGGCTTTTTTTTGATCGCCCGTTAGAACAAACGGAAGTCCAGCAACAAGCTGTCTGGTTTCCTGTTCGTGGAAGGTAATGGGCACTGCCACACTTGTTCGCAACTCACTCCGACTCAATAACACCTGCAGCTGAAATAAAAAAAACTCATTAAATTTGAGTCGGTAGAGTGCTTGGTCTAATGCTGCTTGAGTATCTGGAAAATGAAGCTGTGATAATGCTTCAGCCAAACCAATTAATTCATGTTCTGTACGAATGGCATCCGGTAGAAATTCCTTAACCTGCGACACGGCCACAAGGGCCTGCTTAATTAAAAAACGTAACTGCTTCTGGGTAAGGTTGTTAGTCAGTGGATAGATCGGGACAATCCGCGCGGTATGCGTCGTGTCTTTTTTTACTTTTTCATACACTGGGTTAATGAGCTGCAGCGTATATCGATCAAAATCAACCCGGCCGGATAAATAAACTCTATCTCCAGGCACCAGTGTTTGGGTAATATACGGCTGATTAAACCAGATAACTTTAATCGTTCCGGAGTCATCTTCAACCACCGCCTCAGTTAAATTCTTGCGCTTGACCGGGCTGCGACGATTGGCAATCAGCTGAATCGTGCCCTGCACCGTAACGTGCTGCTTTGGTTCAAGGTCGGCGATCGGTGCGATGGCGCTAAAATCTTCCCAACGGAATGGAAAATAAAAAATGAGATCCGCAACGGTCTCAATGCCAAGTCGTTTGAGTCGGCTGGCGGTAGTAACGCCAACCGGTGATATTGCAGTAACCGGAGTACTCAGTTCAAGTTTCATACTGCGCTGATAGGTGATGGGTATGGTGTCCCAGGCAGGGTTCGAACCTGCGACCTCAAGCTCCGCAAGCTTGCGCTCTATCCAACTGAGCTACTGGAACCTAGAATATAAACGGTCTATATAACTAACCTAAGACCAAAAAAAATAAATGCGGAGACTGATTCAATATCAAAACTATAACTTCAAAAATCGGCTTACTTGATCGCCAACCGGCTCATGTTCTTGCTCAATATCTTCAGTAAGATACTGCGCTAACGTCTCGCGAATGACCACCGGATTTTGATTATCAAGCGCTACCGGAATACGGGGACTGAACACTGATCGTGGATCAAAGTACAATCGCTTAACTTCCGGTGGCTGGTAGATGATAAAAAAATGTTTTAAATCACGATAGTCGTAAAACTGATTGCCCACCATGATACCGTCCTCCGTGATACTCAACGATACCATTTTGTTAGTACGGTGATTCAAAATTGTCAGCAACACTCCAATCACAATAATTAATGCAAAGAGAAAATTACCGGAAATAGCGGCAAAAAAAACTAGCGCACCAGCAACAATACCGGTGCCGATATGCCACCGTTTACTGCGGTCGTGTTTATCAAATTCAGAAAACTCCCAGGTGTGCAGTACGGTGCCGTGATCAGTATTGTTACTATTGTCTGTCATAAAATTCTTTGGCGGAGAGGGCGGGATTCGAACCCGCGGTCCCTGTTACAGGACACCTCGTTAGCAGTGAGGCGCGTTCGACCACTCTGCCACCTCTCCAGGATTAACTGCCAACCCTTAACAATTGACTATTAACAGCAGGGTTAATGGTTAACTGTTGATTTTGAAAGGTTAGCTAAAAACACGGGTACTATACCATGAACTCTAGTCAAAGTAAAGGGTATTTCGTCTTGCAAAAAACTAGTTCTTAGTTAGAACAAACGCCTCAACACGTACTGCTCCTGCCTGATATAACGCCTCAGCGCAAGCCGCCAGCGTTGATCCAGTGCTTATTACGTCATCAACGAGTAGTACCCGTCGCCCTGCCACAACAGCAGGATTCGGACAGATAAACGCGCCTTGTACATTTAAGCGACGGGCTGGTGCGTCAAGACCAACTTGCGGTCGAGTAGACACCTGACGCTTAAGCGCTGGTACTACCGAAAGATTCCGATGGTGACCGACTGCTTGAGCCAGCAGCTGCGCTTGATTAAAGCCACGCCAGCGTTCACGTTTGTAAAAAAGCGGTACAGCCACGATCATGTCAGCCTGCATGCCCGCAGACGCGGTTGATTTACAAAAGTCTACCATTAATCCCCCGAGCGGCTTGGCAAGTGCCGTTACAAATTGATATTTAAAAGCGTGCAGCGCCCGTTGTAGTGATTCCTGATCATAGGAAGCTGCTACCCACACCGTCTTCAAAACACTGTCAGACGGTGGCGTGGAAGCATCTTGAACCGTGTGGAGTGTCACTGACTTATAGCAGCTTTGACACCACCACGCGCCATAGCGTTCACACCCCACGCAGCGCTTGGGGAACAGCACATCGGCTAAAATGTTGAAAAAAAATAACATAGCATTGCGGCGCTATGTTGACTAACACCATAGTACTACTTCCAGCTGGCGGTGTCAATTTTCCATTGATCCCCCACCAATGCCAATTCTAAATCAAGGTCCTGATAAAATACTCGCGGGTTGGTGGTGTCGCCACGTGATTCCTGCCGCTGGGTGCTGACGGTTAATGATGCTCGACCAGCAAGCTGATCAATAGTATGAATGGTCGCGCTGAGTGCTTGAGTGCTAACACCATAAAATGTACCAGGTGTCGTTGCTTGCTGGGTATTTTTAAATGTTTCAGCCACTGTTTTCATTTTAACAGTCATCAAACTTTCAAGCGCAGTGAGATTGGAAAAGTTACTCTCAGTTGAGTAGCTACCAAACCGTTCGGCAAAGGTAAACGCAATTGCGGTCAGCACTGATTGTAAATTCTGTTCTTCAGCGTTCATTACTTCTTCAGTAGCTCCAGCGGAAGCTGAAGGTAGCACTGGTGGCACGATATTACTCTCGTTGGTCGGTGGGGTAACAACTAATGACTCCGAAGTTCCACGATTCAGCCACCAGACAATAAAAATAATGACCGCCAGTAACACGACTGCGGAGACAATGGCGATAGTAATTTTTGTGTTCCGTTGCATCGGCTGCATACGTATAGTATAGCAAAACAATTACGCTGGTGTCACCTCTGAAGGGCCCTCTTGCTGTGCCATTGCTTGGCTGAACTCCTTTTTAGCTTCTTCAATTTCCAAAAGCTGACGAGGATCTGAGGTAATCAACTGGTCTTCAGTATACGAAGCAACGACTTTAATGGCGGCATGCTTATCTCCGGCAAAGAAGATACCCTCGCCCACACCAGACTCAAGGAGTAAATATTTTTCGCCCTGCGTTAGTAAAAATGTTTTTTGCACGGTATCAATTGATGCTGGTGATTGACGCATCAATAGTTGCATAGATGAGTTATTGACAATGGCTTGGCCATACGGAGACAACAAAAAATCATTAACATCTTGGGTAATATTGGTGAGTCCAAGATAGTACTTGCGACAGCGCTTGGCCAGCGCATAAATAAATTTGGCTGAATCTTCATTCTGCATCAGCCACCAAGCCTCATCAATAATCAAAATACGTTTCTTTAGCTGAGAACGAACCACATTCCAAATGTAGTTAACGATAGTGTAAATGGCCATTGGCCGCAGTTCATCTTCAAGGTCACGTACTGAAAATACCACCAGCTGGTTTTTCATATCAACGTTGGTTGGTGCGTTAAACAGGCCAGCAAAGGTACCTTGGGTGTACTTTTTGAGCCGCAAGGCCAAGTTGCCCGCACCCTCCATACCCTCAACCACATCATAAAAATCCTGCATGATCGGCGCCTCTATTTTTGATAAATCGGAATTACCAGTAATGTCTTTTTTAGCATACGTTTCCAAAAGCGCACGATCAACAATGGAGTCCTCTTGTGGTGTCAGCGTACCAATCATCAGACGGACAAGTCCCTTGAGGGTAATCACCGAGCCACGGATAACATCAGAAGTTTGCTGATCGCCCACCGCTCGTGGTAAATCAAAGGGGTTGATTTTACTTTCCGAGGAAAGGGAAATGTTGATGTAGGTTCCGCCCACTGCTTCAGACAGATGTTTGTACTCACGTTCCGGATCAATCACAATAACATCGGTACCAAACATCATCGTGCGCAGTACTTCCAGTTTAATGGCATAACTCTTGCCCGCGCCCGACGTCGCAAACACGACCGTGTTGGCATTTTGTAACGAAAAACGATCAAACAGAATCAAACTGTTGTTGTGACGATTAATACCATACAACACACCTTCATCGGACGTTAGCTCCGATGAAATAAACGGAAATGATGATGCCACCGGCGATGAGTTCATATTAAAGCCAATCATCAGTTCGTCGTTGGCTAGCGGCAGGGTTGAATTAAAACCCTGTTCGGCCTGATATAATACTTTTTTGGAAAATACCAGTCGCGAGCCGAGCAGTGACTCAATGTCACCGGTCAGGTTATCAAGTTTTTCTTTAGTTTCGGAATAAATGGTAATGTACAACCCGAATTGAAAAAAATGTTCAACCCCTTGGGTTAGGTCATCACGCAATTTTTCAATGTCGCGCAGCGCGGTTTCACGAATCGGGTCACGTGGAGCACCTTTTTCTCGATCACCTAAAATTTGCGCTTCTAAGGCACCGACTTTATTGCGCAGCTGTTTTAAAATAATGTCGGACTTCACCGGATAAAAAAACATCGCGATATCAAGTGTTGTGCTTAAATTGATAATCGGCGCAAACCAACCAACCGCGATGTAGCGCGGGTAGCCGATGACAAAAATGGTCCGAACAAACGTATCGCCCAGTTTAATAAAGTTTGCCGATACCTCCATTGCTTCCGGCGCAATCAGATCTTTGATAGACACGACGCCTTCACGGTAGATGCGCTCTTCCTCGAGCACCGTCTTAGTTTCCCCAACGACCTGGTCTTCTCGACGACGACGCTGCTCAGAATCCAAACGCTCATGCTCGGGGAGCGAGGCCAGTTTTTCTTGTCGTTCAACTTCTTGTGGAGTAATAGCCATACTTTATTTAAATCCAAATAACAAAACCCAAAGGTGTACCTATTCTTCAACCCGTAGCTTATTTAATTCTACCAGTTTTTCTTTGTTATAGGTACTCGGATTGTAGGTATTATAGTACAACTCAATTAAGCTCTGAGTATCAAGTACCACCGCTTTCAAAGCCATGCTACCAAGACCGGACAACACATGTTCAACCCTTTGAAACAAATCGTGCCGACGCTTTAAAAAAAGTTCCTGATTAAGCTTAACCTCTTTGGCCGCGGTAAAGAGGCCTAAAAACCGTTTAAACCATGACCGTTGCTTGTCAGACAACGGATCATAGGGGATCACCACGTAAAACCGCTTATTCATGATGTCACCAAGCTCAACCAGCTCACTGACATACTGGCGATACTCGGCGGTCTGCATTCGCAGTAGTTCATTAGTCTGCTCTTTTTCAATTTTTTTGAGCCGTTCAAGATACCCATCAATATCAAGTTCGCGTGATTGGATCAGAATCTGCAGCGGAAATTCAAGAAAATTTAAAAAACCAATGTACGCGGCAATAATCGCATCCTGCTCTTCTTCAGACTTTAATGAAAAGTTAATACTTGATACGAGCAACACCGCACGTAAGGTACCGTCTTTCATGATCACCGTATCCTCTTTAATCTCGGCAATATCAAGATACTTTTGAGTGGAGGTGGTAATTTTTTTACCGGCTAATTTTTTTGATTTCATACCAGACTGATGGAAGAATTAGGTGGTTCTTTTTCACCGCGGTAGACGCCGCCGGTATCAACAATCAGAGCCATTTCTGCCAGTCGTGAGGCGCGAACGGTATTATGAGGCGCGCGTGCCAGCGGCAGCGTGCCAACAGCAGCATCTTTTGACGACTGCTTTTTCCCCAAATCCGCAAAAAGTTTCTGCCACACCCGCAACCGCGGTCGACGAGAGGTCTGAATAATATTGAGTAAAAAATAGTGAATCGGACGACCATTGACTTTAACAAACGCGACAAAAAAAGTAAGGATGGCAATAATCACGAACCAAAAAATAAACAAGGCAAAATCAGATAATGTATAGGCAATGAAACAAAGCCCACCACCGGCCAGCAGAATAATAAACTGCCGGACCGTTATCGGACCGATCACCTTATCCTCAACGTCAATAAATTGTGGAACTACAAATTGTTGCATCTAGTAGCGTCGTAATTTTTTATTAAGTTCAAACACTGCTTCAAGCTCAGTGGATGTAAGCGTCGGCTGACCAGCTGCTTCACGCTGCGCAATGATGTCAGTGAGCGACTGCTGCTGTTCCATACTCTGGTTGCCCAGCACCAAATACAATCGATTCACTTCATTTTCTTTCCACGCTCTAATGGCCGCTACTTTCTGGCCAAATGACTCCTCTTCAAGGAGCTGAATTTTTTCCAACACCTTTTCAATAGCATCTTGGGGTGTTGACGCCAATCGTCTAAAATCGGTAAGGGTCATGGAACGAATCTCTTCAACTGGTCCGGTCAGTTTTGGTTCAAACTTTACATCTTGCACCTTTGGCTTGTAGGGGTCCGGACTGGTCATCGGTCGCGGCATCGCTACTGGTTCAACGGGGGCAGCTGGGGGTGTTTTTTTGGCAACAACCGCGGGTTTTGGCGGTAGTGGCTCGCCTCGCTCTCGCTCCGGCGAAGCGGGTTGGGTAACAGCTTCCGGCACTGGTTTGGGGGACGCTGCTGCCGGCACCAGTTTACGGCTTACCGGGGTCAACGGACGTGCTGGCGACGCGTCAAAGTAATTTGACGGTTTTACCACGGTCGGCGCTGCTGCTGGGGCTGGTATAGCTGATATAGAGGGCCCTGCGACCTTGGCAACATCTCGAGCGATAGCGGCATTGGTTTTTAGTAGCGCATTAGCTTCAGCCTGTAAATCGGCAAATGACTTTTCAGCTGATTGCTGGTGTAAACCATCGTCGCGTATCAGGTGATGCTTGTTAACAATGGCCAACATGCGCTGCGCCGTTGCCTCATCAAAACCCATTCCACCATCAGCCATTGCCCGAATGAACGCTTCTTGCGTCTGTACGGCATTGCGCACACCACGCAAGCGCGATAACACAATGGTCTTAAAGCGACGCTCGGTATCCTCGTCATTAAAATGAATGTGTGATTCTTCAATAATCTTTGCTATTTCAGCGTCAGCCTGTGGCGAAATATCGGATGGCGTAGCGGTCGGTGCTGGGACTGATGATTCGGCGCTGTCAGTAGCCGGAACAACCTCGCCATTTTTCAACACTTTGAGCACCCCATCGGTATCGCGAAATAAAATCTCATCACTGGCAAAAGGGTCGGCGATCTGCTGTTCTTTTTCCATTAAGTTGAAAAAGTCTTCGGGTTGTTGGTTTGCTGTCATGAAAGCATGGAAACATTAAGGCACAAGAACATTAAAACAATCCTGAAAAAAGTTTGTTTTGATATATTACAGCCCAGCGGCTTTTTTCAATTTGCGTGCTTGATCGGTCTTCTCCCAAGTGAAGTCAACATCATTTCT
>JAHFHR010000064.1 GCA_023246815.1 bacterium
GCGTGTTTTACCGGCTTGGTCAGCGCTTCAACCGTCATCACCTGACTTGAGATATGGTAGTGCAACACCGTCAAGTTTTTAATTTTTCCGATCTTCAGTAACTCCTCCTCAGAAAAACCGTAGCGGTTAAATTTTTTATCCCAATGACTATTAGTATTTACTTTTAGGTTGACACGTACCCCGACCGCACCTTTAAATTTTTTAAGCCGCTCCAGTTCAACGTGGTCTTCAATGATGGGGATGACGATTAAACCCTTTGTTTTGAGTTCCTCAATTAAACTGATGTACTTTTCAGTTTTTGGGCCATTGCAAATGACTCTGATTTTGGTATTAAATTTGTCCTGCTCAATCATCCGTTTAACCAAATGAAGCTCATTAGCTGAGGCCACGTCAAGGTTGGCTCCTTCGGCAACAGCCGGCAGTACAAACTCTTTATTTTGGTTTACTTTAAGCGGGTAGTGGTAGGAAAATTTTCCCCGGTAGTTTAGAATCTTAATGTAGGCGTTGAATGTTTCAATAACATCGCGAACGCGGCTTTCAATAACGGTTGGAAAAACAATTTCAGTAGAGGTGCCATATTTTTTAACAATGTCGTAGATATTGTACTGGTAGTTTCCTTCGCGGACGATTAGCTCGCCATCTGGGCCAATATCAAAGTCTTGGGTATTAAATTCGTCAAAACCTAAGCGCCATAGCTCTTTGAGTTTATTCTTTTTACGTTTTGATTTGGATATTTTTTTGATAGTCATGTTGGTTATTGGTGCCCGGGGCGGGACTCGAACCCGCAATCCCAGAGGGAAAAGGATTTTAAGTCCTTCGTGTATACCAATTCCACCACCCGGGCACAGTTGTAAACTCCCTTAATATAAGATACAATCCCTGCTATGTCAACCAAAAAGAAGAGGGAAATTTTTCTTATCTGTCACAACATTAGGAGCTTGCACAACGTCGGGGCAATGTTTCGTACCGCCGACGTTTTTGGAGTGTCAAAAATTTACTTGTGTGGGTACACTGGGACGCCCCCGCGCAAAGAGATTACCAAAGTAGCGCTTGGAGCAGAGGAGTGGATCCCATGGGAATACAAAAAACAAACTGGTCGCTTGTTACAGAAATTAAAATCAGCTGGAGTCAGGGTGGTAGCGCTTGAGACAGTGCCTAATGCCAAACCCTTATCAAACTATAAACCAAAATTTCCTCTGGCGCTTATCGTTGGCAATGAAGTAACTGGCATCCCTGAAGCGTTGCTTAAGTTTGCTCATGATGTTGTTGCCATCCCGATGACTGGAAAAAAGGAATCACTTAATGTATCTGTTGCGGCGGGGGTGGCGCTGTACGGTTTGCGATATTGAATAGCAACAAAAAATCAGCGTTTGCGCGCTGATTTTTTGTTGGAGCGGGTGACGAGAGTCGAACTCGCGATCTTTTCCTTGGCAAGGAAACGTCATACCACTAGACCACACCCGCACTATTTAGACAAAAAGTAGTATAACACAATTTTTCAAAAAAGCAAGGCTAAAAGAAACCCGCCAGGTTGGTGGCCCGGCGGAGGTTGCTATTAAGATGTGGTGATGATCTTTCAATCGTGGTCTAGAGTTCTTGACAGAGGGCGGCTAGAGAAGTGCTTCGGCATAACCACGATACAGTCCCCATTTCTGTCGAACAATTCTTGGTTAATAGCCACTACGGCTACCGTGTTCGGGACGACTTCGTGAAGATCCCGTAACAGCGTCGTCGATGTTGCAAAGTTGCACTGGAGGCAGAGGATCCCAACGTCTGCAAGGTTGGGCAGATAATCCGGAGAAATGGAATCCATCGTTTCGATTACCCATCCGCGCTCCTCGGCCATTTGGTCGAAGGCCTCCATTATTGGCTGCTTATCAAGTAATACCGTTATTACCTTCTTCATGCGTGGCACCCTCCTTTTTGTCAATACTAGTGTACAAGGTTCAATCTATAGAAAAAAGAGGTTCATGTCCCTCTTTGTCATGTTTAATCTAATTGAAAATCGTTTAGTTGTCAATCGGTTGTTGTAGTAATGCCAAACTCTTGATCCCATTCCGGTGGAATGGCTGGTTTTTGCATTTCCATATAGACCCAGATCCACAACCCAATAGCAACGACTACTAAGATGGATATTTTTACCCAATCGGTGCGAGAGAAGACATCGGTGAATTTGATAGTCATACTACCTATAGTATAGCACAGCATTTTAGGTTGCCTAAAGGTTATTTCCTGCGTATACTAACAGTAACAGCATGAAGGATTTAATCACCGCCATCACTACTCGCAATAAAGATTTGTCAGACGCCCTCAAAGATGAAGCGTCGTACTTGCTTGAGCGCCAGAAGCACACTCGCTATGAACCCAAAAGCAAGTCTCGTCAGCCGAAGCGTATCTTAATTCACGGGGCGGCTTTTGTTATTTCCACCGATGCCCGCGATAAGCTCTCGGTTCGCAAAAACCATTCGCTGTACATTGTTAATGGTGTCATCAAGGAAGTTTTTCCGGCTAAACAAAAATTGATCCCGGATAGCAAGGTTGACTTGCTCTATGACGCTGCCAAGCGCGGGGGGGTGGTTATTACGCCCGGGTTTATCAATGCCCACACCCATCCGCCAATGTATTTACTTCGTTCCTCAATGACGCTTGATAAAGGTAATATCGTTGACCAGGTCAAGAAGATGGCCACGTTGGAAGGGGCAATGAATGATAAGGATTTTTTTCTGGGGGCCGTTGGTGACTTTACTGAGGAGCAAAAATACGGCATTACTACTACCCTGTCACACTACGGCGTGTTTGAGCCGATTGATCGCGCGGCGCGAGCGACCAAACAGCACGTAATCAACTGTATTTCCGCGGTGTCCAATTCGCATCCGCAGAATTCACCGGCGATGGTGGAAAAGATCTTAAAGAATAGAAAGAAATACTACACCACTCCAGGTATCGCCATGCACTATCTGCACCGTGCGACGCCCGAACAGATCAAAAAAGTAAAAGAGCTGGTCAAAAAGTATAAAATTCTTTTGACCATGCACTCGGCTGAAACCGAGGAGTGGGTGCAGTCATGTATTGACGCATTTGGGAAGCGACCGATTGAAGCGCTGGTTGAGTTGGGGCTGGCCAATAGCAGTACCATCTTGTCGCACTGTGTGCACGTTAATGATGTTGAAATAAAATTGATTAAAAAGCATAGTATCGGCGTGGTACATTTGCCAACTTCAAACAAAATTCACCGTAGCGGAGAGTTCAAGTATCCGTCGTTTGTTAAGTACAAGGCCGACAAACAGATTTGCCTGGGTACTGATAGCGTTATTTCCAAAAATAGCCTTGACCTTTTGTCTGAAGCGCTGCAAGCACGGATTATGCATCAGCAGAACCACCGGGTGCTTTATGAAGATTTATTTAGAATGTTAACCTCCCAAGCAGCATCAGTGCTTAAGCTTGGCAAGGTAGGCAAACTGTTGCCGGGTTATCGCGCGGATGTTGCTTTTTGGAAACTGCGCGATCGCGGCTTTTTACCATATAATCCCCATAAGCCGGTTAGTTTGGTGGGCAACATGATTACCCACGGTGGCCGCAATATTCGCGACCTGATGATTGATGGTGAGTTTGTGATTTCTAACCGTATCCACAATGTTATCAACGAAAGTAAGTTGCTCGATCAGCTTCAGCTTGCGCATACTCAGCTGCGCAACCGTTTAAAGAAAAGTGATAGATAAAAGTTATAGTCAACACAGAAGTAATTACCAGTAGCCTGGTGGTTTTTTTTGCCAATGATTACAAAAAGAAAGAGGCCGTTAGGCCTCTGACAGAAGGGTGGGGAGTTGCTCAAAGTGCTTTTGTCGCACTGAAAATCGGATTTCAACTAATGTGTAATTGTCTCCGTTCTTCTGAGTGCTATACACGTTCACCAGATTGTTGGTTAGGTGCGATCCACCGGGCATGCGGTATCTTGAGGGAATTTTATCTTTGCATGTTTCGCAGATCGGAAAACGTGTATCAGCATTAGTGCGTCCGACAAAGAGCCGTTTAGTTGATTCAATTAACTGGTGGCACAGATAACAGTTGAGTTGCTGCATAACCGAACCTCCTTGTTGTTAATGAGCCGTTAAAAAAATCGCCCCGGTTGGGGGCGAGTAATTTTTATAGGAAATCTTCTCCGCGATAATTGGCGGAGTTCATTATCTTTTTTAAACTGTGGGGGTGGCTTTCTCGAAGTCCGGCGGTAGTGATTCTAACAAACTCGGCTTTTTTATGGAGTTCCGCAATATTTTGCGAACCGCAGTAGCCAAGGCCTTGTTTTAATCCACCAACCATCTGGCCAATAATCAAGGTCACCGGACCCTTGTAGTCGACGTATCCAACTACGCCTTCGGCCACTACCTCTTTTTTATTTTTATCACCTTGTAGGTAGCGGTCTTTTGATCCTTTGCTCATTGCCTCCAGCGAACCCATACCTCGGTACTGTTTTACCTTTTTACCATCAATGGTGGTCACTTTGCCCGGTGCTTCATCAGTACCGGCAAACATGCTACCCATCATTACCGCGGTTGCTCCGGCAGCCAGCGCTTTAACGATATCACCTGAGTGCTTAATGCCACCGTCAGCAATCACTGGTACTTTGCTACGGCGCGCTACTTTTACCGCCTCATCAATGGCGGTGAGTTGCGGCATGCCAATACCAGCAATCACTCGGGTGGTGCAGATTGAGCCCGGTCCCACGCCGACTTT
>JAHFHR010000065.1 GCA_023246815.1 bacterium
TCCATCGGGCAGACAGCTGAGGCTATGGGAATGTCAGCTGACGAGCACGCGGCACACCTTGGGCTTAACCAATCAAAGACGGAAAAATTGGTTGAAATTGCTGAGATGAGAAAAAAGATACTAACTGCTATTCCGCTTGCGGTATTCAGTATTTTCGTGATGGGGTGGGATATTCTGGCTCAATTTGGGTATATGAGTCCTGCCAACGAGATTCTCAGAGAGTTCTTTCATCACCTTCTACCGCTCATGGCAACATATATGCTGTTGGTTATTGGTAAACCCTATCTGGTGGGGGTGTATCGCTTTGTGCGATACGGCAAAGCCAATATGGACAGCCTCATTGGTATTGGCACGACCGCGGCGTACCTCTACAGTTTTGTGGTATCCGCTTTTGAAGAGTCATTGCGACCGTACATTAACGTTGAGCATACCTACTACGACGTTACTATTGTTGTTATTGCTTTTATTACGTTGGGTAAATATCTTGAAGCGCAGTCAAAAATGAAGACCGGTGAAGCCATTGAAAAACTTTTGAATCTTCAAGCTAAAACCGCGCTCGTAATTCGTGATGGCAAGGAACAAGAGGTACCGATTGATCAGGTGATGCGCGATGAGTTGTTAGTAGTTAAGCCGGGAACAAAAATTCCCGTTGATGGCGTTATCACTGAAGGTGACTCGTTTGTTGATGAAGCGATGGTCACTGGTGAACCGATGCCGGTTGAGAAAAAAGTTGGTGATCTGGTTATTGCCGGGACTATCAATACGACGGGCTCATTCACCTTGCGAGCTACCAAGATCGGTTCTGAAACGTTGCTGGCTCATATTATTAAAATGGTAGAAGAGGCGCAGGGTAGCCGTGCTCCGATTCAAGGGTTGGCCGATAAAATCTCGGGCGTTTTTGTGCCAATCGTGCTGGTTATCGCCGTTGTTGCCTTAGGCGGATGGCTGCTCATAGGAACTTCAGCGCTTGGCTTCTCACAGGCTCTTTCGTACGGCCTTACCTCATTTGTCGGTATTCTGGTCATTGCCTGTCCGTGCGCTCTTGGCCTTGCTACTCCGACTGCGATTATTGTCGGAGTTGGCAAGGGGGCACGAGAGGGTATTCTGATTAAAGATGCGACGACACTGGAGAAACTTCATAAGGTAGATACGGTTGTGATTGATAAAACGGGAACAATCACCAGAGGTAAACCGGAGCTGGTACATATAAAAAATTTTTCAAAGCAGAGCGATGATGATATTATTTTAATCCTTTCATCTCTTGAGCGTAAATCCGAACACCCCATCGCTCACGCGGTAGTGGAGTATGCGCGGAGTAACAGTATTGAAGCACTACCAGTGCAGCATTTTGAGATTATCAAAGGCAAGGGCTTGCGGGGCACCGTTGATGGTGTGGAATACTTCGTCGGCAATACAAAGCTTGTTGCCGATCTCAAACTGTCATTTGATGTACAACAGATTGAAGCGCAAACGATGCAAGGCAAAACACCAGTTATACTGGCAACAAAAAATGAGGTGCTCGGAGTGGTGATGGTGGCTGATGCAATAAAGCCTGAGGCAATTGAAGCAGTAAAGAATCTTCATAAGCTTGGCATTACGATCATCATGCTTACGGGTGATCATAAGAACACCGCGCTTGCTATTGCCAAAGAGGTCGGCATTGATGATGTGATAGCCGAGGTACTCCCGGATGACAAACTTAATAAAGTTAAAGAGTTACAAGAGGCTGGGCATATCGTGGCAATGGCTGGTGACGGAGTGAACGATGCTCCAGCGTTGGCTCAAGCTGATGTCGGCATTGCCATGGCGACCGGTACCGACGTTGCTATTGAAACAGCGGGCATTACCCTTTTGCATGGAGATATTTCAAAGCTGGTAAAGGCGATTCGGCTCTCAAAGCTAACCATGCGCGGCATCAAACAAAATTTATTTTGGGCTTTTATCTATAATCTTGCTGGTATTCCGATTGCGGCTGGCATCCTCTTTCCGTTTTTTGGCTGGCTCTTGTCGCCAGTTTTTGCTGGGTTGGCGATGGCTGGTTCCAGCGTGTCGGTGGTCGGTAACTCATTGAGATTAAAGGCCAAAAAATTATAACCGTATGCGAACATACACTTTTCATGTCAACGGTATGCACTGCAAAGCTTGTGTCGTGTTGACCGAAAGCGAACTCAGTGACGTCCCAGCAGTGTCAAAGGCAAAATCATCACTTGCGAACCATACGGTTGAAGTGACCGGTGAGTTTGGTGACAAGGAGGTCGAGCAGGTGGCTCGTGATTTGAGTGAAGTGTTAAAGCCCCACGGGTATACCCTCTCGCTTGAAAAACAGCAGCATTCAGTTAATTGGGCTGACTTTAACTTGGCGCTGCCAATCGCCGCTGGCTTTATCGCGTTGTTTATTGTGCTACAGAAGTTGGGGATCGTGAACCTCGTTACTACCGCTGACGTTAGCTACAGCACCGCTTTTGTTATTGGCTTAATTGCCTCGGTTTCCACTTGCATGGCCGTTGTCGGTGGCTTGGTGCTCTCTATGTCGGCAAATTTTGCCAAAGAGGGCGACAAGGTACGCCCACAAGTTTTATTCCATATTGGTCGGCTGGTTTCATTTTTTGTTCTTGGTGGCGCGGTTGGCGCAGTTGGTTCCGCCTTTCAGTTTGGCGCAGTGGGCACCTTTGTGCTCGGGGTACTGGTAGGAGTAGTGATGCTGATTCTTGGCCTTAATTTATTAGACATTTTTCCGTGGGCAAAAAGATTGCAGCCAACACTACCACGCAGCATCGGCAAACACGTCCACAGACTAAAAAATATTAATCACACCCTAACTCCGTTACTGATTGGCGTGGCCACTTTTTTCTTGCCCTGCGGTTTTACGCAATCAATGCAATTGTATACGCTCTCCATCGGCAATGTTACTACAGGAGCATTTTTAATGTTGAGCTTTGCCTTGGGGACCTTGCCGGTACTGGCATTGGTGAGCTTCAGTTCTTTTGGCATTAGTAATAAAGCTCGCTCTGGAGTTTTTTTCAAAACCGCTGGTTTAGTGGTACTTTTTTTTGGCATGTTTAATATTATTAATAGCTTGGTGGCGATAGGGTTTATTTCACCACTATTTAGTTTTTAATATCGTTGCTACCTCTATGAAATCTTTTATTATTTCAATGATCACCGCCAGCGCTATTATTGGCAGTGCTTTATTTTTTATGAGCGGCAATGAGACTAATCTGTCTCCGTCTGTTATTGCTAGTAATGTGAGTGTCGTTGAGGGTACGCAGATTATTGAGATTAGCGCCAAGGGCGGGTATAGTCCTCAGCTAACTATTGCTCAGGCAAATATCCCAACGGTGATTCGGGTGACGACACAAGGAACCTTTGATTGTTCCTCAGCTTTGACTATTCCAAGTTTAGGGTACAGAACGAATTTACCGCCTTCCGGTGTCACCGACATAGAGATTCCACCGCAAACGGCGGGTACCACCGTACAGGGTCTGTGCTCAATGGGGATGTTTAATTTTGCCGTCCAGTTCAATTAATTTTAAATTAAAGAAAATCGTCCAATAAGCGATTTTTTGCTATACTGTTATTATTATGGACAGAAATTTAGCACTGGAATTTGTACGTGTCACCGAAGCCGCAGCCATTGCTGCCGCGGTTTGGGTTGGCAAAAAAGATCCTAAAGCGGCGGACCAGGCCGCGGTTGACGAGATGCGAGATCGGTTTAATCAAATTGCCTTTGCCGGCCGAATCGTTATTGGTGAAGGTGATAAGGATGAAGCACCTAAATTATTTATTGGAGAAACGGTTGGCACGGGCGGTGGACCGGAAATGGATTTAGCGGTTGATCCGCTTGAGTGTACCGATAGCGTCGCCCATGGTCGCAGCAATGCCCAGTCAATGATTGTGTCCGGGCCACGTGGCAGTTTGTTGCATGCTCCTGATACCTATATGTTTAAAATCGCTACGGGCAAGGCCGCAGCCGGTGTGATTGACATTAATGCGTCTGTTGAAGGTAACATCAAAAAAGTTGCTCAGGCGCTTGGTAAAAAAGTAACAGAGGTTACCGTGATTATGCTTGATCGTCCGCGGCATGAGCAGTTGGCCAAGGAAATCCAAGCTACTGGCGCTCGAATCAAATTGATTACCGATGGCGATGTGGCCGCTGCCATTGCCACTTGTATGCCCGGTTCCGGTGTTGACTTGCTACTGGGTATTGGTGGCAGTACTGAAGCGGTGTTGGCCGCCGCGCCCGTTAAACTCTACGGTGGGCAGCTCTATACACGGTTTCAACCTCGTCATGAAGCTGACGAAGCTGAGGTTCGTAGCTGTTTAGGGGAGATTGGTATTCATGACCTCAGTCATGTTTTTTCCGCCAATGATTTGGCCAAGGGTAATACACTCACCTTTACTGCCACCGGTATTTTGTCGGGCCCCATGCTGGATGGGGTGATTGTTGAAGCGGATCGCATTATTACTCACTCAGTGGTGATGCGCGGTACTTCGGGAACCGTGCGATTCATCACTACACATCACCGGAGCACTTCATGAAGCAGTATGACGTTATTATTGTGGGTGGAGGGTTTGGCGGACTCTATGCCGCGAAAAAACTGATTACCGCCGGAAAGTCAGTATTGCTGATTAGCACTACTGATTATTTTACGTTTACCCCACTCCTCATTGACGCTTTTTCAGGGGAGTTACCATGTAGCGCGGCGTCCTTTAATTTTTA
>JAHFHR010000066.1 GCA_023246815.1 bacterium
CGTTACCGGTGATGGCGCTGAAGGCGAAGGAGTCGAACCGGATGAAATTGATTTTAATGGAAAGCAGGAGTCAAATTTTGCAATTTTACTGAGTAGCGGCGGTAGTGATGGAAATAATGACGGTGGTCAACGAGCAGCTGAGGTGTTAGAAATTCTTAAAGATGGACTGGATGAAGCAGGGGTAGCTACTGAACACATTTCTTTAAATTTTGAGAAGATCACTACTAAAGTTAAACAGGAGGTAAAGCTGTTTGGTTTTATTCCGGTTCAGGCCATCGCTACTGTGGAAATCGACGCTGAAGAGCGCGTCAAAGTGAAGTTCCCCTGGTGGGCGTTTTTGGCCAGCGGTAAAGATAAAGCAGCGATTGGTAACCGAATATTCACCAGTTTATCAAATGTTTTAAAGACCAAGCACGACACCATTAAAAACTCTATCAATAACGTCCGATAAAAAAGAGCCGCACCTCAATCAAAAGGGGCGGCTCTTTTTTATCGTACTTCTGCTATACTGGTGTAACTGTGCAACCTTTTTTTACAGACGCATTGTAAGTATATGGAGCTCGATTTAGAATCAGAGCGACAGTTAGTCGAACGAGCCAAGACCGAGAAAGAAGCTTTCGGTCAACTTTTTGATAGGTATTACTCTAAAATTTTTGGTTATGTCCTCAAGCGCACCGGCGATGTCGCTGTCGCCGAGGATTTGGTGAGTGAGACGTTTTTTAAAGCCATGAAAAATATCAAAAAGTTCCAGTGGCGCGGTGTCTCATTTTCCGCTTGGCTGTATCGTATTGCCACCAATGAAGTCAACATGTTTTACCGCCGTAGCAAGCCGCTTGAACTATCTATTGAAGCCGAGCATGAAGCTCATGGTTTTGATGTACCTGATTTAAATACCCCTGAACGTGATATTGTTGAGCTGCAAGATACGGTAGAGCGCCATGCTCAGTACAAAATGGTACAGGGGCATTTGATTAAACTATCGGAAAAATATCAAGAAGTGATCACCTTGCGTTATTTTGAAAACAAAAAAATTCATGAGGTGGCTGAGATTTTGGGTAAATCCCCAGGTACCATCAAGTCACTACTGTCACGGGGTGTCCACAAGCTTAAAGCATTAATGGATAGTGATCCGCAACCTTTTCTACAACAAGACATTATACTAGATATAGATACGGAGACTGATCACCCTCGTGTACCAACCTATGGACGAAAATAAGCTCCACCACAATTTGGAAAACCTTGAGGCGCCGGAGGTGTATAATCCGTCGCACCAACATCGACTGCGAGTCGCGTTACTCGCCGCCTACGATTATAATCGTTCGGCACAACCATGGCTTGGTTTGCAGCGTTTCTTTGCGCCACTAAAGGTTTTTTCCGCTTCTGGCGTAACTGTTGCCTTAATTGTAGTGATTACCGCGTTTGGATTTATTGCGAAAAACCAGCCTGATGTGGCACACGCTGAAGCGCAGGGGATTATTGGTGAGGCATTGGTTGGCGTCGCCGCTTTGCCCGATGCCGAACGTGAAGCGCTTGGTCAGGTATTGGGTGTTAATATCACTACCGCTTTGGCTGAGGCCTACGACGCCCCTGATCTACGGTATATCGGTAAGCAAGACGTAGAGGTGGAGTATGAACCATCGGCTACCGCCACCACTGCTCCGGCTGCAGTCGCTGGGGTATATTTTTCGCAGGGAATAGGCATGTCACCACTTACTCCAAAGCCTTTCAACCACCAGCTTTCTGAAGCTGAGGCCGCTCGTTTTCGGGAACTGAGCCAGGGTGTCCGTGTATTGCAGTTCACCAATGCCGAAGGTCATGTGGTCCAGATGGGCATTGGCAAAGATCGAACGCCAGTAGTTCGCGTTATTACAGTCACCGAAGATAGTGATAGTATCATGACGGCTGAACCTGCAACCCCTGAACAACTTGACGCATTAAAGTTAAAAGATGAGCGGCAAGAACATTCTAAGCAGCAGCATGAACAGCTTCGTCGCTTCTATGCTGTTCCGGCTCAACGTGATCAGCAGAAACTCAGACCCGGCACATTCGAGGAGATCGAATCTGATGATGACTCTTCAGAAGAGTAGAAGACAACTAAATACTAAACGACTACCAAAAGACTGCCTGGCCGGGTGGTTTTTTGGTATACTGAATATACGGTAGATAGTTTGTTACTTTCCTATCGCATTCTCGTTTAAAACGTAGCATGATGACAACTGATACTGAAATATCATTAATCCGACGAGCCAAGACTGGCGAAACCGAGGCGTTTGGCCAGCTGTATGATACGTATGTTAAGCGTATCTATGATTTTATTTACTATAAAACGATGCATCAGCAAACGGCAGAGGATTTAACCAGCGATACTTTTTTTAAAGCGTTACGGTCGATCAATCAATTCAAAGATGAAACCGGCAGCTTTCAGGCATGGCTGTACCGAATTGCGCGTAATACCGTGATTGATCATTATCGTGCGAAAAAAACAACGGTTGCGATTGATGATATCTGGGGGTTGGGTAGCACTGCTGATGTTGAGATTGATGTCGACAACAAAGTACTACTTGAGAAAATTCAGTCCCACCTTGCCACCTTGACCACTGAACAGCGCGATATCGTGATTTTGCGGGTATGGGAAGGCCTTTCGTATAAAGAAATCGCCGCGATTGTTGAGAAAAGTCCTGAGGCATGCAAGGTGAGTTTTTCACGAACCGTTAGTAAGCTCCGCGCCGGGCACCTAACTGGGTTGTTACTTCTCTTGAATCAACTCGTTACATAGCGTATATGAAAAAAAATAACAACGCCATACCTGACATACTTAAAGAACTGTACGACATTGATCCGCAGCTGAGGCAACATGAACAACAGTTGGTTGCTAGTATCCAGCGTTTAATGACAGAAAAACCAGACACGAAATTTGACAAAGCATTTGCTCGTCGGCTTCGTCGTGAGCTGACTGGACAGGCAATTTCTCAGTCTACACCTAATTTTACATCTAATTTATTTAATCTTTTTACTATGCATAAATTTTCCTACGCTTTTGGCGGTGCGGTTATTGCCGTTGTGCTTATTGTTCCGTTGATGCTGGCATTGACTACTGGTGGATTGCCGCAATTATTCAGCACTGATAATGGTGCTTCGGTCGCATCAAAAATCACGGTGTTGGGTGAACGAGCCTTTGGTCAACTTAATCAAGGCGCAACCGCAACTCAGAATCAAGCCGCTGGTTCAGCCGAAACACTGGCGTACAATGAACGCCCTCAATCAGGTGGTGGCAGCGGAATTGCCACGGATGCTTCATCAAAAATGTTGGTTGCTCCTGACATTTATTACCCGTATCCGGTGACTACCTTTGACTATGTATATGTTGGCGAACCGTTTGACCTTGCTGAAACGCAACTGGAAGTGTTACGGCGAAATGTGGCTCCAGTAACAGTTGGTAGTCTTGCGGGGCAATTTGGGTTGGGGTTATTAGACCTAAGAAAACTAGGGAACCTTCATTTTGAGAATATTGCCATGGTGCAACCTGACGGTTTGAGGATTAATGTTGACTTAAAAAATGGTGAACTCTACATCAATAATGATGCTGGGTATCAAATTTTAGCAGCTAAGGATGCCGCCATTAGTTCATCGCCTAGCGGTTCGTCACTGGAAATATATCGCCCCATACAGCTCACTGAGTTACTTTCCGAGCAAGAGCTCATTGGTATTGCCAACAGTTTTATCAGTCGGTTGAATATCAGCACTGCCGACTATGACAATCCGATATTACATGAGAGCTATACTCAGCAACTTGACCTCGCCAAAACTCAGCCTGACTACTACCTGCCGGAAATCGCAACTGTCGCATACCCACTACGTATTAAAGACACCGTAGTCTACGACCAGGGCGGAAATGTGAATGGTATCTTGGTGAGTATCAATATGCGCAGTAAAGAAGTGGTTTCGGTGAATGGTATTTCAGTCCAGCAGTATGATGCATCATTATATGACGTTGAAACCGATATTGAGAAACTGCTTACTATTTTTGAAGGTCAACCAACGGGGTACCCTTCAGACGTTACCATTTCAACGGTTGAGATTAAGCTTGGCACCCCAGAGTTAGTTTTCACCCAAATTTTCAAATTTGATGAGCAGGGAGAGAGTCGGTTGCTGGTTCCAGCGTACCGATTCCCGGTTATTGAAAAACCCACAGATCAGCTTTGGTTCTCATCAAGTATCATCATCCCACTGGTAACCGATTTATTGAATACCGGTGGGGGACCGATTAGGATTATGGAAACTCAGAGTGGCTCGGGCAACGCTCCTGGCGCTCCGGTAGAAACGGTGATGGATGATCCAGTAGTAGCCCCAGTACCTCCTGAAATTATTCAGTAACTTACATAGTTAATCATTACAAATACGTAAAAGGTCAATAAGTAGCTATTTTTTCGGTGGATAACTCTCGACTTCCACCTCTTGACACACTTTTATAGGATGCTACAATATAGTCATAAAGAACGAATGCAGGAGATGGGAAGTTGAAAAGATGGAATGGTTTGAAGGGTTGGACCCTGAGTCTCTCTACGAGAGGGGCGCAGAGTCCAACCCCACAACCTCCAAAAATCAACAACAAACCAAAAAAAACACCCAACCCAATCTCCACTTTCCCAAATCACATCATCACTCGGGAAAGCTCACATTCGTTCTTTTCCTTTTCCTTCGC
>JAHFHR010000008.1 GCA_023246815.1 bacterium
ATTGCTGCCACTACTGCAACACTTCAAGCAAAAACCATCACCGTTGCTGACCGAAACTACAGCTTACAAAAATACCACCCCGATGCGTCTAAGACAGGATACTTAATTGAGGCGCAGCGCACGGTAGCGCTACAAAAAAACGGTGCGACCATTGTCGTGCTGCACGCGTTGAGCATGACTCAGCGTAATCAGGCGATCGAAAAACTGCTCAACAGCTTATGACCGTAACCACAAAAAAATATATTGCCTATCAAACACTCCCCCGTACTGGTGTGCGCTGTTCAGTGTGCAAAAAAGGCCGGCTTGAACCGGCCCAAGGAAACTTCGGTGCAATTTATAAATGTACAAATACTCAAGGCTGCCATTTTTTTGTTGACTCACGTCCTACTCGTAAAAAGTGCCGCTTCGTCAGAGACGGCAAAATGTGCGGTGCCATTATTCTCGAAGGTACAAAAACAATTCCTAACCGCTGCAGTGACCGCACCTGTCCCAACCGTAATCCGCACAAACTGGTAGTCCGCTAAGGCCTCGCTCTCACAAACGACGACAAAAAACTTAAAACCCCTCATCGGCTGACAAGGGGTTTTAAGTTTGAATTTATAATCAAGTGCTATGTCGCTGAAGTTGACGCGCTCTCGCTAGCAACCGATTCAGTGTGAGCTGGGCCACCGCCCTTGAGGGCTTCTTTTAAATTCTTGCCGGCCTTAAACTTTGGCACGGTCACTGATGGAATATCAATTTTCTCCGAAGGATTTCGTGGATTAACGCCAATGCGACCCTTGCGCGTGCGCGCGGAAAATGCCCCAAAGCCGGTCAATGTCACTTCACCACTCCCTTGCAGTTCTTTAGTAATAGTGGCGGTCATGGTGTCCAAGACTTCTTCAACCTCTTTTTTGGCAACACCCGTTTTTTGGCTGATGGCATCAATGAGTTCGGCTTTGTTCATAATCTAAAAATTAACTTACTAATTTGTAACGTAATTATTCTACTACACCTCAACGGTTCTGTCTACTCGGGTAATGGTGGTAGCCTTTCTGGTCTGTGGATTAATGTCAATCAGTACCGCGCCCACATCAACCAGACCTTCCTCAGGAACTGTTTTCGGGATCTTGACCTCTTGAAGAAAACTCTGAATGATAGACTCTTTACCAGCTCCAATCACTGAGTCGCGAATACCCACCATGCCAACATCGGTGACATAGGCCATGCCGCCGGGCATGACATGTGCATCAGCGGTGGGAATGTGGGTATGAGTACCCAGCACGGCCGACACCCGACCATCAAGGTAGTGTGCCAGTGCCCGCTTTTCTGAGGTTACTTCGGCGTGAAAATCAACAATAATCGCGGCGAGAGTATCTTGGTTAAACTGCCCTAAAATCAAGTCAATTTCTTTAAATGGGTTGCGAAAATTGCCATCGGCGACAAATACTTGACCGACAAGATTAACAATCAACACCGTTCGTGAACCAACAGAAATGGTCTGATAGCCACGACCAGCCACTGCTCCAATAAAGTTAGCTGGCCTAATAATCGGAACAGCTGGATCATTAAATAATTCATTGGCATCGGGTTTTTCCAGACTATGATTGCCGCCAGTGTAAAAATCAATGCCAGCTTCTTTAATCTCGGCAAATGTTTTTACGGTTACTCCCTTGCCATGGGCGAGATTCTCAATATTGGCAATGACTAAATCAGGCGCATACTCGACGCGCAGCGCAGGAACAACTTGATTAATTGCGCGACGACCGGCTTTGCCAACGACGTCACCAATAAAAAGAATCTTCATGTTTAACGGGCGTACTCAATGATGCGCGTCTCGCGAATCACGGTCACTTTAATCTCACCAGGGTATTTAAGGTTTGCTTCGATTTTTTGGGCAACATCTCGAGCGAGTTTAGTTGCTTGCAGATCATCAATTTTTTCCGGAGTGACGAAGACGCGAATCTCGCGTCCGGCAGAAATAGCATAACACTTCTCAACACCGTCAAAGGTGGTGGCCAGTTTTTCAAGCTCTTCAAGGCGCTGTACATACTGCTCATAGCTATCCTTACGTGCGCCGGGACGGGCACCAGAAATAGCATCGGCTGCCTGCACAATAATACACTCCAAAGTTTTTGGCTCCGCTTCATGATGGCCACGGGCAATGTAGGCGATCTCTTCCGGCACGCCAAATTTTTTCAGAATGTCATAGCCGATCTCAGGATGTGTTCCTTGCATGTCCTGATCAACGGCTTTGCCGATGTCGTGGAGCAACCCACCTTTTTTGGCAATGGACACGTCAGCACCCAACATCTGAGCAATCAGTGATGACAAATGAGCAATCTCAATGGAATGTTGCAAAATATTTTGACCATAACTGGTACGATATTTAAGTCGGCCAATGATGGAAATCAATTTTGGATCAAGTCCGGTGATACCAAGCTCATACACCGCGGCTTCGCCAGCTTCGCGCATCTCTTGTGCCAGTTGCTGTTTAGCGCTTTCAATCGCCTCTTCGATACGGGCAGGATGAATACGTCCGTCGGAAATTAAAATATCAAGCGCGCGCTTCGCAACATGACGACGAATTGGTGAAAAGCCAGAGATGGTGATGGCATTAGGGGTATCGTCAACAATGATCTCAACACCAGTCAAACGCTCAATGGTTTTAATGTTGCGACCTTCGCGACCAATGATGCGGCCCTTCATTTCATCAGACGGAATATCAATCACCGTAGTGGCATTTTCTGAAGAATGATTAACGGCGCAGCGCTGGACCGCCAGCGTCAACAGCTCACGAGCTTTCTTATCAAGCTCAACTTGGGACTGTTCAGTCAGCTTACGCATACGTGAAAGCAAATCTTCTTGCGACTGTTGCTCAACATTGGTCATGAGCATCTGCTGGGCTTCATCTTTAGTCAACTTGGCAACCTGCTCCAACTTAACCATTTGCTCACCTTTGATACTATCAACTTCTTTTCGCAGGTTTTCAATGCGCGTTGCTTTGTCAACCAGCTCTTGTTTTTTTGTTTCAAGTTCTATCAACTTTTGATCAAACATCGTCTCCCGACCTTCCAGTCGTTTTTGTGAGCGAGACAATTCAGCCTGACGCTCTTTTTCCTCAACCTTAACTTCCTCAATAATCTTCAAGGCTTTGTCATTAGCCTCAAGTAAAATTTCTTTTTGTTTTGCCTTCGCGTCGTTGAGCAGTGCCTCTACTTGGGTCTCAACGGTGTCCTTCTTTCTGACTGCCCACATCTTGCGAAGTTGGTAACCAAAAAGCGCACCGCCGCCAATGCCGAGTATCAGTGCTCCAATAATAAATAAAATCTCCATATCGATCATCATGAAACGATAGAGAGTCACGCGATGTTGAGAAGATGATTCCCACCAAAAACAGGCGTAGGTGTTACGCGGTGATTATACGGTTCTTTTGTGGTGAGTGAGTTTCCACAAGGGAATAAGAGTCAAAAGAGGAGAATATACTATCAAAACAGCTCTTTTCAACCAATCTCGGATCACGGGGATCTCTCTATGCAGTTAATTAATGTAAGTATTGACAGACTACCACAAAAAAAGATTTTTGGCAAGCCTGAGCCATTTTTGGTAATAAAAAAAGGGCGAAACCAAACGGTATGGCTTCGCCCACAAAAGAACGGTGTTGCACCAGCACCATCAAGCACAATGTCAATTAGACACTAAGCGGGATGCTGTCGTCGGTTTTGTAATCGACATCTGAGGCTCAGGAACCAGTTCGTCAGCCTTTAGCGGCTTACTACATGAGCTCACTGGGCACTGTTCGTTATTCCGAACAAACTCGACGTAGATTGACGTCCCACAATACGGGCACATTGCCGTTTCTCCAGCTTCGTTTTTTCTTGACATCGTAGTTCCTCCTATTGTTTTCCATGTTGTTTTCATGAACCCACAAAAGCTGACCTTGTGGGGAAGATCAGCTTTTGTAGACAAACAAAAAACTCTTCTGACGAAGAGCATTTGTGTTGTTATCTTCCCCGTGTGGGTTGGAAGTAGCACCGTGTCCTGATGACTGGTTGCTGGCTATCTTTGGGCCAAGTCCCTTAGCAAATAGCACTCTTAATAACGTATGCAGTTTTCAATGATAGAGCTAGTATAACAAATCCTAAAAAAATGTCAAACTACTTACAAATCAGGATGACGCCTAGGGCGTCACTTAAGTATCTTATCAACCAAGCCGTACTTTCTCGCTTCTTCCGCGCTCATGAAATAATCACGATCTGAGTCGTCCTCAATTTTCTTAAGACTCTGGCCCGTATTTTTAGCCAGAATCTCATTCAATCGATCTTTAATTTTTAAAATATGCTCGGCACGAATCTTAATGTCAGTAGCCTGACCTTCAGCGCCACCCATCACTTGATGAATCATGATTTCAGCGTTTGGCAAGGCAATACGCTTACCCTTGGCGCCCGAGGACAAAAGTGTTGCGGCCATTGAGGCGGCCATGCCAATGCAGATAGTCATGATGTCCGGCTTGACGTAGTTCATGGTGTCGTAGATAGCAAGTCCGGCAGTGACTGAACCGCCCGGAGAGTTCACGTAAATCTTAATGTCTTTTTTGGAGTCTTCACTTTCCAAAAATAACAGCTGGGCAATCACCGTATTGGCAACGGCATCATCAATGGGTGAACCCAAAAAAATAATACGCTCTTTAAGTAATCGTGAATAAATATCGTACGCCCGCTCGCCGTACGTGGATTTTTCAATAACGGTTGGAATGAGATACATAGTTTTAAATGACTAATTATTTATACAATCTGCCAGTGGCCATCAGTATCTTTACTGATTTTCCCAGTAATTTTGAACCCTGCTGCTTTCCGATGTCCGCCACCACCTAGTAGTGTAGCTAATTTTGAGACATCAATCAACTCGTCGTTAGTGCGAAAGCTTCCCTTCACCATCGTACCCTGCTGAATCAGTATCAATGATGCCTTAACTCCTGACAAATTATTTAAAAAATTAGAGATGCCCTCAGTTGTTTCAATATCCCCATTAAACTCTTTAAGATCCTCATCAGTGATTACTGTCACGGCCATGCCGAATTTAGGATTATACTGCAGTCGCTCAAGTACCCGCCCCCACAACTTAAGGTGGGGCAACGTTTTATTTTTAACAAGCGCGTTACTCACCTGAAGTAGTGATGCCCCACGATTCATTAACCCGCCCGCCGCGGCCAGACTTTTTTCACGAGCATTGGGGTTGGTGAAACCATAGGTGTCGCCAATGATCCCCGCCAAAAGTGCGCTGGCGGTCTTTGCTGAAATCACAGCGCCAAGACTGGTCAACATGCGATAAATCATTTCACAGGTTGACGATGCGGTATCATCAACCAAATTACAATCACCAAAACGCTGATTGCTGACGTGGTGGTCAATATTGATGATAAAAGGCGGCGGTGAGAACTGTGGCAAGAGGTCGGCTACGCCAGCATACTTGAGGTCACCAGAATCAACCAAAATAACGGTATCAAATTGTTTTTTTAAAATAGAGTCAGCACTGGTAATCAACTCCTCAAAATTGGCCAGCCATGCCAAATTCTCCGGTGCTTGATCACGACAAAACTTGGTATGTGGTTTACCAAGTTGGGTCAACCAATCCGACAAGGCAACGATGCTACCAACCGCATCAGCGTCAGGCTGTTGATGACACACTAATAAGATATGCTGTGCCCGCTCAATGTAGTGAGCGAGTTGTTTACTGGCAAGGACAATATCCATAACCAGCTATCTTACTCAGTCTCTTTGATGCTGTCAAGCAGCGCTTCAATGCCAGCGGCATGACGCTCGGTATCATCCACTCGAAATGATAACTTCGGTAGTGGCTTCATCGATAGGCGCTGGTAGAGCGCATACTCAAGCGAGCCCTTGCGTTTGGTGAGTCGATCAAGAATTTTTGGTGTAAAGTACGCCGGGAGCACTGAAACCCAAACCTTAGCGTGCCGCAGGTCTTTTGAAGTTTCAACGTTAGTAATAGTAACTAATGCTCCTTTAGGAAAATCAACTTCAGTGAGCAGCACCCTACTGAGTTCGTGCCAAATCAGTTCGTTAATTTGAGCAATACGATGAGACATAGCAAGCTACCACGCTAGCTTAATTTCTTGTCTTTAATTTCTTCAAGATATACATCAAGAATATCATCTACTTGAATCACGGGTTTACCTTCATACTTCAAACCGCATTCGTATCCTTCAGGCACTTCAGACGCGGCAACTTTATTGGACTGCAGCTCTACAATTTTTCCGGTGGCCATTTTGGTTTTGCCCTGCAGTACATCAACTTTGGCGCCAGCACGAATCACACCTTTAGTTACTTTGCCTCCCACGATTTGTGATGATTTATCTTTATTGAAAATGGCAAGTACTTTGAGACGACCCAAATCAGTACGAATGGTTTCTGGTGATAATAATTTCTCCAATCGTTCGGTCGCATCTTCAATGAGCTTATAAATAACCTCGTACTGACTAATTTCCACTTTTTTGTCTTTAGCTAATATCTCAGCGGCTGGAGTAAGCTTGGCATGAAATCCAACTACCCAGGCATGGGCGTCGGCCGCACGCTCAACGTCGCCTTCCGTAATATAGCCAAGGCCTTTGGCAACAATATTAATCGCCACTTCCGGATGCTCCGTTTTGGTCAGCGAGGCAATGATCGCTTCCAAGGAACCAAGCACATCGGCCTTCAATACGATATTCAATGTTTTAAATCCGGCCTGTTCATTACCAGTAATCTCTTTGGGTTTGCTGTAATCAGTGGCTTGTTCTTTGAGCTGGTATCGGCTAACTTTCTTTTTTTTATCAATTTTATCAATCACCTGAAAAATATCACCAACACTTGGCGTGGCCTTGAGGCCTAATATTTTAACCGGCGTTGACGGTGGGGCAGCGTCTAAGTCTTTGCCCCGAAAATCTTTCATTGAACGAATTTTACCGTAAAAAACATCAGCTACTTCTACTAAATCACCACGCTGCAACGTCCCATTTTGAATCAGTGCTGTGGCAACTGGTCCTTCGCCCTTGTCAACGTGTGATTCAATAATGGTACCCACCGCAGCTCGGTTGGGGTTTGCCATGATATGCTCTTTCTCGGTGTCGGCCACTAATAAAATAATTTCTAGTAGTTCATCAAGGCCAGTACCAACTTTGGCGGAGATCGGTACAATAATCGTATCGCCACCCCACTCTTCAGGCAACAGATTCAGACTTGCTAAATCTTGTTTCACTTTTTCAATATTTGCTTCGGGCTTGTCTATTTTATTAATCGCCACCACCATCGGCAATCCTGCTGATTTTATAATCTTGATGGATTCCTTGGTTTGCGGCTGGATAGAATCATCAGCGGCAATGACCAATACCGCCACATCCGCAATCCGCGCGCCGCGCGAACGCATGGTAGTAAATGCTTCATGACCAGGGGTATCAATAAAGGTAATGGATTTGCCTTTCTTTTCCGTCTGATACGCGCCGATGTGCTGCGTAATTCCGCCGGATTCGCCAGCAACGACATTAGCTTCTCGAATCGCGTCAAGGAGTTTAGTCTTGCCGTGATCAACATGACCCATCACTACTACAACCGGCGGACGCTGCTGCAGCTTCGAACCGTCCTCTTCAGAAAGTAATGCTTCTAGCTTTTGCGAGGTGGACTGTTCTTGTTCAACGGCAGCGGAGGTGCCGGCAACAACTTCAAATCCAAGTTCAGCGGCAACAATGGCAGCGGTATCAAAATCAATTTCTTCGTTCATTGATGACAACACGCCATTTTTCATTAATTCAGCCATCACTTTAGGCAAGGAAATCCCTAATAACACAGCGAATTCCTTAACGCGCACCGTAGACTTCAGTGGAATTGGTTTTTTTTCAACCGGAGCTGCTACTGCTTCTGGTACTTCTTCAGTATTTTTTTCAGTGAGCTCGCGATACTGAGCCAATAGCCGCGGCCACTGTTCAACGATGCGCTGCGCTTGACGGTCGTCAATTTTAATGGCACGACGACCAATATCAAAACCAACTGCTGGTAAAATTTCCAACAGTTCTTGAGTGGGCATTTTCAATTTTCGGGCAAGCTCAGTTACGTTCATCTAAAAATATCAATAGTTAATAGGCAATCAAATGGAGGCCTGGGCGGGAGTTGCACCCGCGCATAGGGGTTTTGCAGACCCCTGCCTTACTACTTGGCTACCAGGCCGAAAATAACAAATAACTTTTAACAATTAACAAGACGGTAATGACTCCCTAAAAGAGCTGATTAACAATTGTTAAAGGTTAATTGTTATCTCACAGACTGAATCAGTCTAGCAAAAAACCCCTTAAAAATCAACTCAACCCCGACAAGACGGGGTTGAGTAGGTGTGTTACTTTTTGTATGAATAACGATGTTTATTTTTAAATGCTCTCTTGAGAAACCTCCTGCACTACTTCAATGGTAGTATACTTGATTCCCCACTTTATGGCGTCAGTACGATCGCGCAGCCAGATGTCAGCGCGATAGTAATACCGGGAGTTCATCCGATCCTGCACCGTAAAAATACGGTCGCCAAAATGCTCGGGGATGCGAACTTTAGTACCAAACGGTAAAAAGTTGGCCGCAATGACGTCTTCTTGATTGTGAGTACAAAGATTAAAACCATTGGCCGTAATGCACGGGGTGCTGTCCGTCTGATCAACCGTACTGGTGTAGGACGTGATCGGAACGGTAAAGGTTTTAACTACCGCGTACTGTTCTTTGACGACCTCAACCGAGATATTTTCCTCGCTTGACCGAATGATCATGTTGGGCAAAAGCACGCTAGTTTGGCTAGCATCAGCCGCTAAAACTGGCGAATATTGGGGAAATGACAGCTCTACCGCAAAAACGACCAGCACTAGAGCAGTGGTTTTGTGTTGACTGAGTTGTTTGAGTAATGTCATAGGTTTCGCTATCAAAAAACTTCCTTTTGGGAAGATATCGTACCTTAGCACAAACCCCGATTTTTGTCAATAGCTGCTGTCAAATGGATAAAAAGAAAAGAGCCCCGCGGAAAACCGAGGAGCTCCTAAAAAATGTGTTCTGTGCAAGGCATTAGCCCCGCAAATACTGATTGATCGGCCGTCGGCTGATCATCGCGATACCGCCGAAGGCGAGACCGAGAGTCAGGGCCAAAAGACCGAACGGCGAGGTCGCAGGAACCTCAACGACACTAAGCGGATTCAAAGGATCCGTATGCGTCAGATGGATTTCCAATCCGTCAGACAGACCGTCACCGTCCGTATCAGGATTAGTTTCGTCGAGATCGAGACCACCTGGCCACGGATCATAGTCCGCCGATCCGTTATAGCCGCGCTCGAAAGCGTTAGACAAGCCATCATTGTCGCTATCGGTAGAGTTGGTTCCGATCACGAACTGAAGCTTGCCAGGAGTGATCTCCTTGACGATCTTTTCCATCTCGGCAAGTATCCCTGCCTCGTTGACGTCCGGCATCCGCAAGCCCTGCGCCTTGAGACCAAGAGCCCCGACCTTTTCCAGGGCTCGCTTGGCACTGACACCGATCGATGATAGGTTGATGACTACTCGGTCCTCAACAGGAATATATTCGAAATCGAAGTCAGCAATTGCTTTCGCAATCACCGGATTAAGTGCTTTGCCGGCATCGGTCGCGAGCGTAACCGTAAACCCAGTCTCGTTATCAACTTGCCACTCAGGATACGAAACCGAAATTTCGGCAACACCACCGTCGAGTTCAACGTCTCCAATTGAGGCCTCAAACGATCGGAAGACGACGAAACCGCTATCAAAGCCGGCCTCTACCAAAGAGGCTGCGTCGACTGGTGCTATTTCCGTGTACACGGAGAAAACGACATCAACATCACCAACGGATTCTAAGCCTTGCGTGAACGTAACTCCGGCTGGAATAAAAACGTCCGTGCCAGAGGTACTCTCATTAACAAGATCCGTCATCAAGACGCCACCAACGAGCGACTTGGCTACGTCGGATTTAACGGTACCAATCTCGATACCGTTTTCCGATTGCCAAGAGATCAGAGATCCTTGGCCGTACCCCTGTTGCCCGTATTGATTCTCGTCTAATTGCTCCAGAATCTCGTACTCACGATCTTCTGGGGCATTCGCCAAGACATCGGCCACACGGACGACGATTATTTTCCAGTTACTGGTGGCGAACCCGTCGCCTTCAGACCAGGTCCCGGAAAGATCCGCCTCATAGAAGATGAACTTACCATCTGCTGAGAAACGTGCTCGGTACGAGTAGACTTCTTGGTTGGGGCTCAAGTTGACGCCCGGATAAGTATTGCTGAGTGGATCCACCCGGAAAACACGGGGGTCGTCAAATGAACTAGGCGGGGAGGTGTTGCCGGCGATGATGTCTAGGCCACCAGTTACCAAGTAGATACGGCCCTGTTCACCCACCCACGGCCACATCAGGATCATGTTGTCACCATCAGGAGAGATGGCAACTCGCTGGAACAACACCCAAAAAGGTGTAGCTCCATTACCGGGATCACCATCCCAGTAGTCACCTTCGGCAACTTTGACAGGACTCCCAAGGGGTGATCCATCAACATTCAACTGAAGGGCATACACGCCTTCGGTCACAGGTTGCCCCGGACTAAAATCCGGATGATCCCAGTCCACCACGGGCACTAACATGATACTGGTACCGGGGCTAGAAACTGACACTGATGCGTCTGTTAGTGAATACCGACCCGCATCAAACCCTAGTGTTTCTGGGGTAAACACGTCGATCACCACATCAGGCGCATCTCTGTCTACGCGCCCGATACGCATGCCTGGGCCTTCCCCATCTGGTCGATACGTGAAAATCACGTTCGCACCATCTCGCGAGGTAGCGATCACACCAGCCCTCGAATTGCTAGCCGATGACACGATCTGGATTTTAGTGTTTGCAGGATCAGCTGCAGACAAAACCCAAATTGATTTTGAATTCGTCGGACCTTGGGACCAAAAAAGATCGGCCCCACTGTGCGACCATTCGGGGTTGGCTGGACTTGCCGACGCTGGCACCCCTACTGAGGTTGGCTGATAGAGAGAATATTCTTCATCCTCTCCCCAGCTCACTTGCGCAAACGGCAAAAATGCAACCGTCAGAGCCAGTACTACTCGCAGACTGTTCATGGTAAACTCCTTGTTCCTCGGCCACGCCAAGGGTGTAGCAACACCTGACACGGCCAATCCGCATCAGATTTCCTTCATCATCCGATATATATTGTCAACGAACTTCATTCTTTACTTATCCTCCTCCTTTTGCACCCAAGATCAATGATCCTAGTGGTGCTCCTAATATGACAATACGCCAAAAGCCCGTGCTTCGGCGCGTTTATTTCAGAAGCTCATTATTTGAGCACTACAATTATAAACGATGTCAAGACCATTGTAAAGAGCTAAAAATACTAAGATAAGCACAATTTAATCGTACGCCTAACTAGTCCAAACAACACACGGCCCCAACTCAGCCGAGCCAAGGTTTCTTTTATATAACTTTACAAATCACCAGGCGCGTGTTAAGAACAGTAAACCATTGAACCTTGACCAAATAAAATCGAAAAGTGTCTCACCTTAAGGAGCCTGCCATGACGACGACGATAACGATCCGAAAGCCGAGTTGCTTCCACATGCATCTGAGGCAAGAAAGTATGATGGAGATGGTGGTAAGGATAATTGCACTACTACTGCACTATGTCGTAGTGATGCCGAATACCAAGCCGCCAATCCTAACGGCGGAAGACGCCCATGACTACTATTGCAAAATCATGGACGAAGCAAAAAAAATCTCGGGGGATTCCCTCAAGCCATTGATGGCAATCCAGATTACACCAACAACCACTCCGGCAATCATTAAGGAGGCCAAAAGACAAGGGGTGATGTTAGGGAAAGTATATCCCTTCGGAGTTACCACTAACTCGAAAAATGGTGTGAGAAATTACTATGCGTTGGGTTCGGTATTCAGAGCGATGGAGGAATGCGACTTAATTTTGTCACTCCACCCAGAAGATCCGGATCCGACGGTTGAAGGGCTCTATAAAGAAACAAGCTTTATCAAAATCCTTGAGTGGATCGTTCAAGAGTTTCCCAAATTACGAGTGGTGGTCGAGCATGTTACTACCGCTGAGATGGTGAAAGCCGTCAAACGACTTCATAAACGAGGTGCACGAATTGGTGCAACCATCACCATCCATCACTTGATGATCACACTCGATCATGTCATCGGTTACGCCGAAGGCACAGAAAAGATGAAGCCGCACCATTTTTGCAAACCAATCGCAAAAATGCGAGCCGATCTTGAGGCACTGCTCAAAGTTGCCCTGTCAGCTCACCCTGCTTTCTTCTTCGGGTCAGATAGCGCACCACATCCGGTGGACCAAAAAGAGTGCGCTGAATGTTGCGCCGGCATCTTCAGCGCGCCCGTGATGATTCAATTACTGGCGGAGTTGTTTGATCAATACAACTGCCTGGAAAACCTTGAAGCATTTGTGTCGATCAATGGATGTTCGTTCTACGAACTCAGCCCGCCGACGGAACTACTCACACTCGTCAATGACTCGTGGGTGGTACCAGAACGCTACGGCAATGTCGTACCATTTTGGGCCGGGAAAATAATATCCTGGCAAGTACAACCTTCGTAACACAAACTCAACAAAAGACGGTCGCGGGCATCTGCCCAAGACCGTCTTCTTTCTTTACACAACCTACACCTTAATTTTTTAAATATGATATACTTAAAAAGTTATGAATAAAAAAATAAAAACCTTACTCATCGGCGGCAACATCTGGTACTTCGGCGAAGGCATGTTCGGACCACTCTTTGCGGTGTTTGCTGACAAAGTTGGTGGTAATATTCTAGATATCACCTGGGCCTGGGCAACGTATCTGATCGTCAGCGGCGTCCTAGTTATTTTTGTTGGAGCGCTGGCCGATAAGGTCAGCAAAGAAAAACTGATGCTTGCTGGTTATGGCCTCAACGCGGCATTTACTTTTTGTTATGTACTAGTACAAAGTCCATTTCATCTATTTTTAGTGCAGGGCGGGCTTGGTGTTGCCGCAGCCTTAGCAGTTCCCACCTGGAACGCGTTATATGATATGAGCCAGAAAGACAAAACAAAAAAAGCCTACACCTGGGGCTTGGCGACTGGCCAGTTTCAAATTATTACCGGTGTAGCCATTGTCATTGGCGGACTGATTGTAAGCAACTTCTCATTTACTGCTTTGTTTTTAACCATGGGCATCATCCAAGTCATTGCCATGATCTATCAGCTACGTATTTTAAAACTGGTTTAATAAAATTCACTAATGTAAAGATGACAAAAACCGCCCGTGCGCGGTTTTTGTGTAGAGAGCACTTCGCTTCAATTGTTAAGAATCAACTGTTCTTTAATGGAGCGGGTAGCGGGAATCGAACCCGCGTCATCAGCTTGGAAAGCTGTCATAATACCATTATACTATACCCGCCTACGTTCCGCTGCGCGGAACTTCGGCGGGCAAGCCCGCCGTCAGAATAAAAATTATACGATGTAAAAAACCTTGGTCGGGGTGACAGGATTCGAACCTGCGACCTTCTGGTCCCAAACCAGACGCGCTAGCCAGCTACGCTACACCCCGATACATAACAACTAATTTCTCTGGTGCCGAGGGGCAGAATCGAACTGCCAACGCCATGCTCTTCAGGCATGCGCTCTACCATTGAGCTACCTCGGCTCAAAAAAATACTTGGTGGGCGATCGGGGACTCGAACCTCGGACCTCGTCATTATCAGTGACGCGCTCTAACCAACTGAGCTAATCGCCCGCACCTAAATACACAAAAATGACTACCCTAACATAACAAAAAAAAAGTGCCTCGTCAACGAGGCATGCCTTTTATGTTGACAACCGAAATGTGACAAAAACCAACTACGTCAGCTTCCCAGGTCGCCTTTTGCGACCGGTCGACAAATGATAGTGATAAATCAAAATCATTGTTTTTTCTCCCTAGAAAGGAGGTGATCCATCCACAGCTTCCGCTACGGATGCCTTGTTACGACTTAGTCCTTGTCATTTCTCTCACCTTTTGCCGTCATACAACGGCATTTGGGTGCTAGAAACTCCCTTGACTTGACGGGCGGTGTGTACAAGACCCGAGAACGTATTCACTGCGCCGTGGCTGATGCGCGGTTACTAGCGATTCCAACTTCATGAGGTCGAGTTGCAGACCTCAATCCGAACTGAGACCGGCTTTGATGGGATTAGCTCCGTCTTTCGACTTGGCGGCCCATTGTACCGGCCATTGTAGCACGTGTGTCGCCCAAGGTGTAAGAGCCATGCTGATTTGACGTCGTCCCCTCCTTCCTCCTGAAGTATTCAGGCAGTCCACTGTGAGTGATTTAACACAGTGTAGGGGTTGCGCTCGTTACCCGACTTAACGGTACATCTCACGACACGAGCTGACGACAACCATGCAGCACCTGTATAGCACCCTCGAAGGCGTCCCGGTTTCTCGGGATTTGCAGCTATATGTCAAACCTTGGTAAGGTTCCTCGCTTATCATCGAATTAAACCACATGCTCCACCGCTTGTGCGGGTCCCCGTCAATTCCTTTGAGTTTTAAGCTTGCGCTCGTACTACCCAGGTGGGATGCTTAAGGCGTTAGCTTTTTTGAACGACACTGGCAGGGTCGATACTGCCAATGTCTAGCATCCATCGTTTACGGCGTGGACTACTGGGGTATCTAATCCCATTCGCTACCCACGCTTTCGTCTCTCAGTGTCAGGAACGTTCCAGTAGAAAGCCTTCGCATTTGGTGTTCTTGCCGATATTAACACATTTTACCGCTACACCGGCAATTCCATCTACCTCTCCCGTCCTCTAGCGCGACAGTTTTTTACGCGGTCGTAATGTTGAGCATCACGATTTGACGTAAAACTTACCGCACCACCTACAGACGCTTTACACCCAATAATTCCGGATAACGCTTGGGGCTCACGTATTACCGCTGCTGCTGGCACGTGATTAGCAGCCCCTTATTCATGAGGTACCGTCATTGATTCGTCCCTCATAAAAGATCTTTACACCCCGAAGGGCTTCATCGATCACGCGGCGTCGCTCCATCAGACTTTCGTCCATTGTGGAATATTCTTGACTGCAGCCTCCCGTAGGAGTCTGGGCAGTGTCTCAGTCCCAGTGAGGCGGGTCGCGCTCTCACGCCCGCTACTCGTCGTAGCCTTGGTACGCTTTTACCGCACCAACTAGCTGATAAGCCATAGGCCCCTCTCAAAGCGATAAATCTTTACTACAACTACTGATGTAGTCGCAGCACATACAGAATTATTCCACCTTTCGGTAGGTTATGCTGTACTTTGAGGTAGGTTACCAATGTGTTACTCACCCGTTTGCCGTGGGTCTAACCCACTCGACTTGCATGCCTTAGACACGCCGCCAGCGTTCATCCTGAGCCAGGATCAAACTCTTAATTTAACAGGTAACTAGAAAACGTTACTAAAAGTAACGTCACCAGCTAATTGTTTGTTTGATGTGCAACATTTACGGTAACAATAAATTGTTGCCGAAGGCTGTTGCCGCCCCTTGAGTATTGATCAAACTGACGTAGATTATATGGTTTTTGTCACATTTCAGTTGTCAACGTTCGGTTCAGTGCTGTCATCCTGAACGAAGTGAAGGATCTCATGAGATTCTTCGCTACGCTCAGAATGACATTTAGTGATACTGAACTTATTTCAGCGCCCCGCTGCTCTCCATAATGCTTGATTAGTCTGAGCATGCTTGTACTAGTACTGTGAGAGCAAGCGAGATTCTGAAATAAATTCAGAAGTGAGATTAGCAATGTGCACAGTGTCGAAATCTGGTGGAAGAAAAAACAGAGGGATCCAAACAAATTTAGATGCCACTGTTTTTCCTTATCCCTACACGGGATCAAAAAACAAGTTTAATGTCAGTGTAAATTGCTGTTTGTAAAAGTTAATTTTTAACTCCTCCTAGTCTACACCCTTTCAAA
>JAHFHR010000067.1 GCA_023246815.1 bacterium
ACTTCTTTGAATCGCAGTATCATTCCCTGCTCTCCGATTGGTTGCGCTACCGCCGACAAATCAAGCGCACTTAACGCGTCCACTACCGCTTGGCTGTTTGGGCGAGTTTGAGTAAAGGTAAGCTCAAGCAAACTACCGCCGGTGAAATCAATGCCCAGATTGAGGCCGAACATAACCGTGGCCACAACACTGATGCCAACTGCGAGCCCCGACAGCCCAAACCATATTTTTTTATGTCGAATAATCATCATACGCTTAGGTTTTTTTCTTAATCCCCCAGAGCCAACCGTTACGTGGGTATTCTTTTGGGAATATCAGCTCAATCAGCACTCGCGTCACCACCACGGCAGAAAACATACTCACGATAATACCGATGGTGAGCGTAACCGCAAACCCTTTAATCGAACTGGTGGTAAAACCCATGAGCGTCAGCGAGCTGATAATGGTTGACACATTGCCATCAAAGATTGACGGCCAGGCGCGCTTGAAGCCTTCCCTAATTGCTGCACTCATTGGTTTGTCTTTGGCCAATTCTTCTTTAAATCGTTCAAAAATAAGGATGTTGGCATCAACCGCCATGCCCAATGAGAGGATGAAACCAGCCATGCCCGCAAGGGTCAGGGTAATGGGAACCAATTTAAAAATAGCTAGCAGGATAGCACCATAAAAGAACAGCGCCAGAATCGCAGTTACACCCAAAAGACGGTAGTACGCGATCATGAAAAGCGAGACTGCGATCAGTCCAATCAAGCCGGCACGAAAGCTACGTTCAACCGCTTCTTGGCCAAGGGATGCCCCAACAGTTTGTTGAGAAATGAGTTCAATCGGCACGGGTAGCGCGCCGGCGTTGAGCCGTTGAGATAATAATCGTGCTTCGGCAATGGTGAACTGGCCAGAGATAACAGCCTGGCCGTTGGTAATTTGGTTTTGTACGGTGGGTGTGCTGATTGGTTCACCATCAAGAAAAATGGCTACTGGCTTACCCAAATTTCTTAAGGTGATATCAGCAAAAAGTTTCGCACCTTCATCATTAAATTCAAGATTGACTTGTGGAATTTGAGTTTGGTCAAAGACGACTTGGGATCGTTTGAGCTGCTTCCCGCTCAGGCCAGTGTGGCTCCATTGATCCTGGGGTGTGGCAAAATCGGCTTGGCTTTTAGTGCGTAGGAGGATATGACTACAGCGTACCTGTAAGGTGTCCCCTACTCCGGTTTTTTCTTCTTGCTTGACGATGTGGTAACCAAAATCGGTTTGTAGTACTGATGCGTACACCTCACCTGGTTCAAGTTCGTCAAAACATACCGTTTCAAAAGCTGGTACCATTATTCCGCGTCCAACAAAACCTAAATCGCCGCCGTTAAGGGCGCTGCCGGTATCTTGGCTGTACTCACGAGCCAGGTTAGAGAAATCAGCACCGAGTTCACGTGCTTGGGTAAGCAGTGTCTCGGCTTGGGTTTTAGTTGTAGCATTAAATGCTTCCATCTGGCTGCGTTCCTCATCGGTCAGCTCAGTATTTGGATTGGGGTTTACTTCACGAAATTCTAGGAGTGGCGTTTCACCAATGAGGTTGATTGCTTGGTTGATGTCTGAAATGCCCGCCAGTTCAGCAATGATGCGCCATTCATCACCGGCACGCGTGGTTTGTATCAGCGGTTCAGCAACGCCAAAGGCATTGACTCGGCGTTCAATAACGTCGCGGACTCCTTCAACAGCGCTGCGCTGTTCATTTTCTGGAATTTCGGAAACATCGGCACGATAGACTAAGTGGGTGCCCCCTTGTAGGTCAAGGCCAAGCGTAAAACCACGATTGAAAAATCCGCTGCCGGAAACACCAAGTTGCTGGGGAAAATCAAAAAAGACGGCGAGTACCGCCACTAAAAGGATGCCTAGAGTAGCTAATCGGACCTTTAATAGTTCACTCATATTTAGATAAAGATTAGTGTAACAGGATTGTATAAGCTTTGCAACTTTTGTGATTGACACAATGGGTTGTGCACACTCTTTCCCACCCTAACCACTTGACAGTAGCATATTAGATTGCCAAACTTTTTTGTATTAAAAAAATCGGTGGATAAGTCTAAACATTTTTTTAAAATTTGTTTTTTATGTTTTAATATTCTGGCGTATTTGTATTTTTAAGAAATAGCTTTAACTTTTGTAATGCCTCCGCTCGGTGGCTAATTTGATTTTTTTCTTCAAGACTCATCTCGGCAAACGTTTGTGTTTTCCCTTCAGGAATGAACAGCTGGTCATATGGCAGTCTTGCTCGCGCTGGCCCAATCGGCGCAGTGGTAATGGTGCCCTGGATTTCTCCGGTAAAGAGCCAGTGCTCACCTTTGGGGTTCACCAATGCCACCGCTCCCTTGAAGTATGCCCGTCGATCTGTCTTTCCTTTGAGTCGTTGTAAGGTATGTTTGATAATAGTATCGTCACTCGCACCTTCTCCCGCCCAGCGGGCACTGCGTACTCCTGGTTGTCCATCAAGTGCTTCAATGAAAAGACCCGCATCATCAGCCAGTGCCCAGCATTGAGTTTTTGTTGCGATGAATTTTGCTTTAGCTAAGGCGTTTGCTTCGCAGGTAGTACCATCTTCCGGCGCAGCGTCAGTGATCCCGCGCGAGCGTGCGGTCTGGACTGTTACCGCCGCATCACTAAGAAGCAAGGCAATCTCTTTTGCTTTGTTCTCATTTTGGGTTGCCAGTAGTAGTTCCAGCTTAGGCATATGCTCAAATATCAAAAAACTTCGAGATGAAACGAAGTTTTTTGTTCGTGTACAACGAGGTCTATTAGTTTACTTCTTTAAGCAGTACATTCTCAACAAAGATACCGCGAGGATACAGGATACGCTCAAGCTCTTGTCGGGCATCTGCTTCAACATCGCCGCGACGGGTAGTAGTGATTTCTTTGATTTCGTATTTAGCGGCGATCATCCGTACGCGGCTCTGAATGGTAGGGCGGATAATCTTTTCAATAAACTGTTCCCCAATACCCTGCCACATTTCCGGAACCTGTTCCGGATCAAGTCGGAGTAAGATAGTCCCTTCAATGCTGATTTTTTTACCGTCCTTAGTCTCAGCGATGATTGGTTGGTCCCCGAGTAAGTCTGGTCGGTCGGCTTTAAACTTTCTGGTAATACCGTACTCAAGTGTTTGAGTATTAAAGAGTTTGGCTTTTTGCCAGAATGGAATTTTTAAATGTAAGCCTGGTTTGTATACTTTTTTGAGTACTCCTCTGCCGAGATCATAGACACAGGCGATGTAGCCTGGGGGCACTTTGATGAAAAAACCTTTCAGAACATCCTCAACGACAAATGAATACATGAGTTTATCTAAGCCTTCATCAGACATATGCTTATTTTTTGGAGTTGGATTGCCCGCCCTGGTTGGCTGAGGCTGGCGGTTGGTTAGCATCCGCTTTTTTGCGAGCCAGCTTAATCAGCGCGGCGATTAAAGCTACTATAGCAGAAAATACTAGTGAGGTCAAAACAAACAATGATTTTGATGCTGGTAAAAAGGCTAACACTAGAAAAATACTGGCTGGGAAGAAAATCATAAACAGAACCTCACCTTGCGACAATTGCCGCCGCTCATTCCACTGTTCAATCAACATTAATGAGAATAAAAATCCGGCTACCAGCGCTGCTAACAATAAGTTCTGCTGGCTGATATCAAACCATAAAAATTGAGTGTTGATGAAATCTGGCCGAGGGATATTTGGGTAGAGCAGCTGTAAGTTTTTTTGTGAGTTGATACCGCCTAAAAATACTTGGTACAACAAGAGCAGTACGAGACCTTGGATGCCCAACACTACCGCCTTGGCCCATGGCCGTATTTTTTTTCGTTTTAACAACTCTCTAATTTTTTGTTTTTGTAAAACCGGATCTCCGGCGTAATCTTTTCTTACCTCAGCCAATTCACGGCGTAGTCGTTGGCTGATCATTCTTCCCCGTTCGGTCAAGATGGTGAAAGGTAGCAATACAATACGCGTAATGATGGTGAGTAAAATAATGGCAACACCCAAATTAAAACCGGCCCAGCTCAAGTACAGCACGATGAGTAGATTAAACAATGGTATGTAGAGGTAGTGACCCCAAATGAAGCTAATAATTTCCATAGGTATGTGAACTAGTTAAGTTTAGCGCCATTGCTCGGGGCCCCGCACCAAACCTCGGGGACCAGGATTCGAACCTAGATTGACGGGACCAAAACCCGCTGTCCTACCATTAGACGATCCCCGAAGATTAGCGCGGGACAAATACGTTCCTGTCCTACCATTAGATGATCCCCGAACAACGAAACCAAGCACGTGGTGCTAACAGTTATGTACGGTACTCAAAAAAGCCATTTTTGTCAATGGCTACACTGCCAGATAGCGTCTAATCGCAATACTGCTACTGATGATATTGAGTAAGATGACAACTAATAATTCTAGACCGAAAATCTGCCAAAAGTTTTCCGTGAAATACCCCACTACATTAAAACTATCCGTATTGAAAAAATCAGCAACATACGGCTGTACAAACTGTAGTAGCGGGTACACCACCAGCGCGGCGATGATGCTGGCAAACACGCCATAGAACACTCCTTCAAGCAGGAACGGCGCTCGGATGAACCAGTTGGTCGCACCAACCAGTTTCATGACTGCAATTTCTTGGCGATGGGTATA
>JAHFHR010000068.1 GCA_023246815.1 bacterium
CCGCGATAACGTCGGGTTTGTAGCGCCCAATAATTTTTTCCAGATTTTTTGAAAGTTCAACCAGTCGATCGGGCAGTGGCGTGTTGGCCTTGGTGGTGATACTGCCGTAGTCAAGCACGGTCACGATGCTACCGCGTTTTTCAATCACCCCAAAGCCGGTGTCAGCCAGTCCGGGGTCAATGCCGAGGATGACCTGTGCCTTAGCTGTTGGCATCGGCGTCGGCATCGGCATTAGTATAGACATTTGATATATCTTCGTCCTCGTCAAAGCCATCAAACAACGCGCTGATTTTTTCTTGAGTGGCCGTGTCGGTTGATTTTTTTTCTTTGGCGATAAATTCAATCTCAGCGTAGGTAATCGGTAGCCCCCTTTTTTCAAGAGCGCTTTTTATTTTTTGTAGATCAGTCGGGTTAGTGTACACCGTGGACTCTTCATCTTCGTTGACCACGTCAGTCGCGCCGAGGTCAATCAACGCAAGCTCAATGTCTTCAGCTATCCGATCGGTTTTAATCAACCCTTTTTGTTCAAACATCCAGGCAACGCTACCCGGAGTTCCTAGTACTCCGCTATATTCAGAAAAAAGATGTTTAATGTTTGAGGCGGTGCGGTTTCTATTGTCGGTGAGGGCTTGGACCAGAAATGCCGTACCACCCGGACCGAAACCTTCATACATAATCTCTTCAAGTGCTCCGCCGACCAGCTCTCCGGTACCACGCTTGATGGCGCGCTCAATGTTGTCCTTGGGCATGTTACTGGCCTTGGCCTTGTCAATCGCCAGGCGGAGTTTAAAGTTGCTGTCAGGGTCACTGCCGCCTTCACGCGCGGCCACACTGATAGTTTTGCCCAGTTTGGTAAAAACAGCGCCCCGTTTGCTATCGGCAACGCCTTTTTGTCGGTGGATTGTTGACCACTTACTGTGTCCTGACATAACGTTAATATCTTAATAATTATACTCACTTTAACCCCATTTTTCAATAGAAACGCAGCACCTTTTATGGTATAATATGAGAGCCTTAAGACTTAAAATTTTTTATGCATACTCTTGATACCCCTGCACTGGTTAAAAAATTTGATCCGCAAAATGCCCTTGGTTCGGTAGACTTACTGGGCGCTCAGATTGAGCAGGCCTGGCGCGAGATGAAGGGTGTTAGTATCCCGGCGAGCTATCGGTCGATTGATACTGTTGTCGTGAATGGCATGGGCGGCTCAGCATTGGCCGCGCACATGATCCAGTCAATTTTTTATGAAGAATTAAAAAAACCACTGGTGATTATTAATGACTACCGTGTCCCTGGCATTGTTAACCGCAACACGTTGTATGTTATTTCTAGCTACTCGGGGAGTACTGAAGAAACAGTGTCAACCTTTACTGCTGCCCAGAAACGGGGAGCTAAGTTGTTTGGCATTTCATCCGGCGCAGATGTCGGTAAGCTGGTTCATTCAGGCAAGATGCCTGGGTATATTTTTAATCCAACGGCAAATCCATCACAGTCGCCACGCATTGGTCTTGGGTATTCTTTGGCAGCGCACCTGGCTTTACTGAAACGCCTTGGTATCCTTACCCTTTCTGATAGTGATGTGCGCCTAGTGTATCAGCATCTGGTACTGTTTCGTAAAAAATTTGGTTTTGATACGCCGTTTCAAAAAAATAGTGCCAAACAGTTGGCGCAGCAGCTCCATGGTAAGGCAGTGGCAGTGGTTGCCTCACAACACTTGGTAGGCAATGCTCACGTTTTTGCCAATCAGCTTAATGAAACCAGCAAAACATTCGCGGTACACCACCCTATTCCCGAGCTGAACCATCATTTACTAGAAGGGTTACGTCTACCGGTTGAAAATCGCATCGCGCTTGGGTTTATATTTTTGGAATCTAGACTGTATCATCCTAAAAATCAGCAGCGCTACGCCATCACCCAAAAGATTGTGACTAACAACAAAGTAGCGTGGGAGCGGTATCGACTGACCGCACCCGACAAACTGACGCAAGCGCTTGAAGCATTGGCATTATCCAGCTACGTTACATTTTATTTGGCATTGCTCAATAAGCTGAACCCTAATCTCATCCCGTACGTTGATTTTCTGAAGGCACAGCTCAAAAAAACTCGCTCGGTATGAATGTTTTTGACCGCAGCGTCTTATTTTTTACACGCCAGCCGCGTTACCAGTACGTGATACTTTTTGTGATTGCGCTTGCGGTTTTTACGGTGTTGCACCTTGATCAAACGCTGGCCGATCCGGACTCCTTCTATCACGTTAAGGCAACGCAGCTGTTGATTGAACAGGGCGCTGTTAAGCAGTTTCCTTGGCTTACCGCCACCAATCTACAGTCTAACTTTGTTGATCACCATTTACTCTATCATCTGGTGCTCGTGCCGTTTGTGGCGCTGTTTCCTCCGCTATTGGGGATTAAAGTTGCCACGGTGCTGCTGGCTAGCTTGGTGGTCGTCGCGGCCTGCGCGCTGATGCGCAGCCTCGCTGTTAAGGGGTCGTTTTGGTACGCGTTGTTTTTGCTGAGCATTAATATCTTTGTGTTTCGTCTTGGTTTGGCCAAAGCGCAGCAGTTGGTACTGATCCTGCTATTTTTGTTTATCTACTTGCTGTTTACTCGGCGGTATCTTGCATTGGCGGTAGTATCAGCCCTGTACGTCTGGTTGTACGCTGGTTGGCCACTGGCGCTGGTGTTAGCTGGACTTTTTGTAGGGTTGAATCAGGTCTTTGCTAAACAGCATAAAGCCTGGTTGTGGTTTTTATCAAAACGTACGAGCGTGCTTCAACAACATTTTAAACTACTGCTGAGCGTTGGGATCGGACTCGCTGCTGGTATTTTTTTCAGCCCCTATTTTCCGGGGAACATCGCCTTTTATGTACAGCAATCATTTAAAATCGCGGTGGTTAATTATCAGCATGTTATTGGTGTCGGAGCGGAGTGGTACCCGTACACCTTGCCAGACCTAGTGTTTCAGGCCATACCATTTGTTGGGTTGGTGATTGTGGCGCTGGTAGTTTTTATAGCGTCCTACCAGCGGCAGAGCTTGCCGAGTTGGTACTTTTTGTTACTGTCATTTTTCTTTTTTGCGCTCACCCTGAAATCAAAACGCTACGCTGAATATTTTGTTCCGTTGGCGGTTATTTTTTCTGGGCTGTCCTTGTCCGGATACTATGAATTCGCCAAAGACTACTTCAAAAAAGTGCCGGCCCGCTGGTGGCAACTGTTGCCCTTGGTGGTTATGGTGGTACTGCTGCCGGTTTTTTATTTTGATTTAAGTGAAGTTAGGAAATTATATGGCCAAGGTTTTGCCTTTGATACTTTTGCGGAACCGTCGGTCTGGCTGGCGGGGCACTCAGACCCTGGGGACATTGTGTTTCATTCCGACTGGGATGAGTTCCCAATGCTGTGGTTTCATAACGACGTCAATTATTATATCGTTGGTCTTGATCCGACCTTTATGTATGAATATGATCGCGACTTATACCAGCGTTGGTTAGCCATTGTTAGCGGGACAGAGCGCGAGCGCTTGCATGAAACCATCGGTGGGCTCTTTGGCGCGCGGTATGTCTTTGTGAACTTCAACCAGAATGAGCAATTTGACAGAAACCTGTCACAAAATTTCTTTTTTGAACGCGTCTTTGAGAACGAGGAGGCTCACATTTACGAAGTTATAACCCCCTAGATGAAAGTAAATATTACGCTTCCTGCATATAATGAGGCGGCGGTACTTGAACGTACGGTGCGACAACTGGTGGACTTTTGCCAAGCGAACCTGCACGATGACTGGCATATTGTTATTGCCGATAACCGTTCAACCGATACCACGCCCGAGATTGGCAAACACTTGGCACAATTATTTGATGCCGTAACCTACTGTTTTGTTGGCAGTAAAGGGAAAGGGGTGGCCATCAAAGCGGGGTGGCAGGCATTACCGGCTGACGTGTACTGTTTTATGGACGCGGATTTAGCAACTGACCTGGAGGCCTTGCCGGCGCTGCTGTCTGCGCTGACGGTGCACGGACACGATGTAGCCATTGGCTCCCGCTCTCATCCGGAGTCAGTAGTTGATCGAACCTGGTTTCGTCGTTTTTTTTCTTTTGGCTATCGGTTGCTGGCGCGGGGGGCGGTTGGTACGCGTCTTGGAGATTTAGCCTGTGGTTTTAAAGCAATTAATCGCCGCGTCTACGAACAGATAGTGCCGCAAGCCCATACTACTGAGTGGTTTTTTGACTCCGAGCTGACGCTTCTTGCCGAACATTTGGGATTTTCTGTAGTGGAGGTTCCGGTGCATTGGCGCGACATTCGTGAAGCGGGAGATCAGAGCCGAGTTAAAACCATTCAGCTCAGTATTGCATACACTCGACAGCTATTAGACTTGCGGCGTCGATTGTCCCGTCGTCTTCAGCAACCATGAACAATGTTATGAGTCAGAAGATATCCATCGTCATCCCAACGTACAATGAAAAGGCCAACATTGAAAAATTGTTGGGCCAGATTTTTGCGCTCGGCATCCCCAATGTGCATGTACTGGTGGTTGATGATAGTTCACCGGATGGCACTGGCCAGCTGGTTGACCAATTGTGCCAACGGTACGCCAATCTGTCGATACTGCACCGTGTTTCCAAGGAAGGGCTTGGCCGGGCGTATGTTGCCGGGTTTAAAGAGGTGTTGTC
>JAHFHR010000009.1 GCA_023246815.1 bacterium
ATCAAAACTTTCCCACGACTTTTCCGGTCGAGTAAAATGAAACATCTCAATTTTGTTAAACTGATGTCCACGAATCATCCCCCGCTCTTCTTTGCGATAGCTCCCAGCCTCCCGTCTAAAGCAAGCCGAGTACGCATAATATTTAAGCGGTAAACTTTTTTCTTCTAAAATCTCATCACGGTGATAATTGCCAAGCATCATTTCGCTCGTGGCGTTAAGACAATTACCGTCTTGGGTCCAGTACAGATCATCTCGAAACTTCGGTAAGTGCCCTGAAGTGTATGCTGACTGTTCAGTCAATAAGTACGGCGGAATAATAAAAGTGTACTTATTTTTGTTGTGAAAATCAATAAAATAATTTAAGAGTGCCCACTCAAGTTGCGCGCCTACTCCCGTGTACACCCAAAATCCAGCACCAGACATTTTAGCCCCGCGCTCATAGTCAATAATACCCAAACGAGTAGCCAACTCAACGTGGTCTTTTGGTTCAAATGTAAAAGCTGACTTCTTGCCAAATACCTTCAGTGTTTTGTTGTTTTCTTTACCGCCGGACAGTACATCATCAGCCGGTAGGTTTGGTAACTCAGCAAGTTGATCATTAAAAGTTTGTTCAAGCTGACGTAGCTGTTCTTCTGAAGTCTTAATGTCTGCCCCTAGCTGCTTCATCTGCTCGATAATTTCAGGTGTTGGTTTGGTTTTTGAATGCTTATTGCGCTCGGCTTTTAAATCGTCCGTTCGTTGAATCAACGCACGACGCTGATCATCAAGACTAATCAACGCATCAAGATTGAACTGCTGTGCATTCATACGCTTTAAGAGCGCAGCACACACAACATCTTTTTCGTTTCTGATTTTATTAATATCAAGCATAAAGAAATACCATTACTTTAGTTTTGACGACTTGAACCGCTCGGGATGAAATGGCTTAAGTCTTATAATCTCAATAGTAGGAAACATGTGTTGCAGCGGCTTGTCATAGCTATTCTGATCATACCCAAGGGCAATAACATCGGGCTGCTCTTCACGAATAATCTGGTACGGATCATTGAGATGCCCAAGGATAACCAGATCAGCCAACCCCGTTTTTCTAACATTGTCCAAACGTATTTTTTCATCGTTATCTGGAGAATTACCCTTAATACGACCAACGTTAATATTGCGAGCTATTACTACCGTCAACGAGGTCCCTAGTGCTCGCGCTTGTTTAAAAAAATTAAGGTGCCCCTGATGCACAATGTCAAACGTACCAAATACCATCACCTTCTTGCGCATGATTCTTTAATCGTTGAGTTTTGTAAAAAGCCGTATCTTGGCATTACCAAGAATATACAGCACTACTAATGCGATGGCAGTGGTAGCGAGTGCAGCAGTGATGTACCCAAGGCCAGCTGCCATGCCAACGGTTGCCACTACCCAAATGGTGGCGGCGGTGGTGATGCCATGGACTTCACCTCGGCTCTGGATGATAATGCCGCCGCCAAGAAAGCCAATACCGGTAATAATACCAGAAGCAATGCGGGCGGGGTCAACCTCAAAGCTAGTGGAGATAATCATCGCCAGGGCTGAACCAAGAGCCACTAACATATTGGTACGTAGTCCTGCTTCTTTGTGACGATACTCACGTTCTAAGCCAATCAAACCACCAAGAATCGTGGCAATAAGCAAACGGATAATGAGCTGATCAACGGGGATAAACATGGATGTTATTTTTCAGGACGCAGTAGCGGAAATAGCACCACGTCACGTAAATTATCTTGTTGTGTTAATAAAGCAACAATACGATCAATGCCCATACCCCAGCCGGAGGTTGGTGGCGCGCCGTGTTCAAGTGCGGTAACATACTCATCATCTTTGCCGTGCGCTTCCTGATCGCCGGCTTTTTTATCTTTGACTTGCTGTCTAAAACGCTCGGCTTGATCAAGTGGATCAATCAACTCTGAATAGGCATTGACGATTTCCCACGTATTAACGATCAACTGAAATCGGTCAACAATCTGCGGCTGAGTATCATTGCGTCGAGCAAGCGGTGACACATCTAATGGATGATTAATGACAAACGTTGGCTGAACCAACTTGTCGCGCGAAACTGTCTTGTAGAGCGCATCAACTAAGCTCCCTCGACCAAGTTGCTGGATGTTGTCAATGGCAATTTTTTTCTTTTTAATCTCCAGCCGTAATTCGTCCACCGACTCAAAACGATCAATATCAATACCAGAATCTTTTTTGATAAGCTCAGTAAAGCTGACACGAGGATAGGGTGGCTTGAAATCAACGTTCACCAACTGGCCGCTCCGATTCTTGATCTCCACCTTGGTCTTGCCGGTCAGTGTTGTAATAATGTGTGGCAACATTTTTTCGGTAAAGGTCATGTTGTCTTCAAAGTTCCAGTAGGCTGCATAATGCTCAGCCATAGTGAAATCCTGAAGGTGTGACGGATCCATACCTTCATTACGAAAACAACGAGCAATCTCAAACACCCGTTCAAAACCGCCGACGATTGCTTCTTTAAGATATGTCTCCGGAGCAATGCGCAAGTAGACATCAAGATCAAGTGCGTTGTGGTGAGTGGTAAAGGGTTTAGCGAGCGCACCGGAGGCGTTATTCACTAGAATAGGCGTCTCAACTTCAATAAAACCTTCGCCATGATAAAACTCGCGCAACGTTTTGATAAATTGACTGCGAAACAAAAAACGCTGATACGTTTCTTTATTTGATGCTATATCAAGGTAGCGTTGACGATACTGTAACTCCTGATCTTTCAGACCGTGCCATTTATCCGGCAATGGTCGCAACGCTTTAGATAACAACACATACTTCTTGACCAGTATGGACAGTTCCCCTTTTTGCGTTTTAAATACCGCCCCCTCAACACCGATAAAATCCGCCGGATCAAAATGTTTAATAAAAAATTTCAATTGATCTTTGCCAACTTCATCCTCTTTAAATACCAGCTGGATACGATTGGTGCTGTCTTGTAGGTGGGCAAATGCAATCTTACCCATTTCACGGAAGGTTAACAGACGGCCAGCCGTTTTCACTTTTGCGCCAAGTTTTGACGACAAAACTTCAGCTACCGATTGGCGTTTATCAAAAGAGTCAGGGTATGGATGTATCCCCTGCTCGCGAATCTTTTTGAGTCGTTGTAGTCGAGTCTGGTACTCGTCGTGTGGTGATTTCTGCATACCACTATACTCTGAATTTTACTAAAAAAATAGGGTTTCGTCAAAACAAAAAACTGCGCGTTTAAGCAGTCTTTATTTTGAGTAATTTACAAAATTTCAAGTACTTCACACTCCATTTTGCCTCGAGGAATCTGCACTATAATCTTCTCGCCCCGCTTAGCCCCCAAAAATGCCCGACCAATCGGTGATTCATTGGAAATCCGCCCCTCAGTTGGATTAGCTTCATTGGAGCCAACAATCGTATAGGTAAAGCTAGTATCGTCACACCGGACTTTAACGGTTGAACCAACGCCGACTACATCACCGCCATTACTGCTCTTAATGATCTCTGCTTTGTTGATCAGGTTCTCAAGCTCCATAATCCGCCCAGCAATAAACCCCTGTTCATCTTTGGCATCGTGGTACTCGGCATTTTCAGATAGATCACCAAGCTCTTTGGCGCGGGCAATGCGTTCAATCACCTCGGGCATTTTTACTTTTTTCAGCTGTTCAAACTCCTCTTTGAGTTTCTCAAGACCTGCTTTGGTGATGTAGCTCTGACCCATAGTAACATTATATTAAAATACAGGGTTAACTGTATCAAGCGATTATGGCCACAACAATGCTGAGTTGTCCACAACCGAAATATTTAAATTATTATAGTCCCCTACCCCTTAGACGTCAATATCTGTATCCACCTTAGTCTACGTGTTTTTCTTCTGAAAATCAAGGGCTGCAGAATTTATGCAGTAGCGTAGCCCAGTTGCCGTGGGTCCATCAGGAAACACATGGCCAAGGTGCCCACCACAAGCATTGCATAACACTTCGGTTCTATGCGTTGACAGGCTATGATCATCCTCTTCTCGCATATTTTTTTTATCAACAACGGTATCAAAACTGGGCCAGCCGCAACCGGAATCGAACTTTGCTTCAGATGAAAAAAGGGTAGTACCACAACCTGCGCAAACATACATACCCGTCTCTTTAAAGTTATCATATTTGCCGGTAAAGGGTGCCTCAGTCCCCTTGTTACGCAATACCTCATACTGCTCGGGTGTAAGCTGCTGCTTCCATTCGGTGTCACTTTTTGAAATGTTGGGCATACAATTTAAAAAATAAACATAAAAATTATAATGGCATCAAAGAGTGTAACGTACTCGTGACAAAAAGTCAACTCGACGCTGTTACCTGCTCAAGAGTCTTGAAAACCACTACTGACAAGGCTACGATAACGTTCAAACTAGTGTTAATACCATGCATCGGTAGTTCAATAACTTGGTCACACAACTTCAAAACATCAGTGCTTACCCCGCGCGTTTCATGTCCGACAACAATCGCCATGGGGAAACGATAAGTAGCGGTGGCGTATGGAATACTGTGGCTCGTCTGCTCAATAGCGATGACGCTCAGTCCAGGAACTTCTTTTTTGAGTCGTTTAATTGCCTGAATGGTTGAAGCACTATGCTCCCAGGGTACCCACTGCCAAGTATTGACCGAAGCGCGCTTGACTTTGGTGTTCGGTGGCGCTTCAGTGATGCCACACAGTAGTAATTTTTTCACAGCAACCGCATCAGCCACTCGAAAAATAGTCCCAACATTAAACGTATCCATGATATTATCAAGAATGATGTACAAATCATTACGCGGAATCTTGTCGATTGCTCCAGGTAATGGTTCGCTGGTACGTAATTCAATGGGCTTTAATTTTCTAATCATAGCTTAACGATTATTCGCCCACCACTGTAAAATTTCATAGACCACCGGCACGGCCGTGGTATTGCCGCCTTCTCCTTCTTCAATCAGCGCAGTCACGACAATCTGTGGATGTTCATATGGCGCAAACGCTGTAAACCAACCATGCGGCGCTTTAGTACTGGACCACTGCGCCGTACCGCTTTTGCCACCACTAGTCACCGGCAACCCTTGTAAACGAATGGCAGAGCCATACTCTACCGCTTCACGAAGCCCTTGTTTTACCGCGGCCACCGTCTCAGCAGAAATAAAATTTTCATTGAGCACCTTAACGGCGACTTCTTCAACGACGTCGTTATTAGCATTCAAAATTTCTTTAACTACATATGGTTGATACAGTGTGCCGCCGTTGGCAAACACCGCTGTCCAATTGGCAACCTGGAGCGGTGTCACCAAGACATCACCCTGGCCAATAGATAAATTGTAGGTGTCACCAATATACCAGCGCTCCTGCTTAACTTGTTCTTTCCATGCTTGACTGGGTAAGAAACCGCTTGCTTCATTGGGTAGATCAATACCCAGTGGCTGGCTCAGTCCAAATTCATGCGCGTACGCAACAATACGATCAACGCCTAAGCCCTCAAAATCATTGTAGCCACCACCAATCATATAAAAAAAGGTATTCACTGAGTCGGCAATGGCCTTGCCAAGAGTGGTCCAGCCATGGCCGCCAGCTCGCCAATCAGGGAAAAACCAATTTGACACCGCAATACCACCAACACTATTGACGCCAGTTTGGGGAGTAATGAGCCCCTCTTCCAGTGCTGCCGCGGCAACGATCAGTTTAAAAGTTGAACCTGATGGGTACTCACCACTAATAGCTCGGCCAAACAATGGACGGTCAGGATCATTGATCAGATTGTTAAAATCTTCACTGGAAATTCCCTGACTAAAAGCATTATTGTCAAACGTTGGTAAGCTCACCAACGCTAACACCTCTCCCGAGTTTGGATCAAGGGCCACCACCGCGCCTCGTTTTTTACCGTGCGCGGTAAGAATACGAGTAAGACTGGCCTCCGCTTGACGCTGTAGCTCGGTATCAATAGTCAGGACGAGATTATTGCCGGGGGTTGCTGCGTTTGAAGCTAAAATTTCTTTAGTTTGACCAACAGCATCAACTTCCACTTGCTGACGACCATTGATTCCTTTGAGCATTCTTTCGTAAAAAAGTTCAAGGCCGGTTTTTCCAGTCACGTCGTCAAATACATACCCATCCGCCAAATACTGATCTAAACGATCAGATTCAAGCTTGCCAGTATACCCCAATACGTGTGACAAACTCGGCGTGGTTGTGTTGGTGAGATAATGACGGATGCTTTCAGATTTTAAGATTACACCCGGATACTTTCCTGACAAAATTTCCGTCATAATCGCCTGTTCATGACTTACATGCTGAGCAATAACCACGGGTTGATATGAATAGGGTGATTGGCGTTGTAATAAAGAAAGCACCGCGTCAGTTGAAGTAGCCGCAATGCGCGACAGCGCAGATGCCACTTCGGCCAAGTCCTGGTCGTCGTTCGTCAAATCAACCGGAACCACTGCCAGTGACAAACTCGGAATATTTTCTACTAATATCTGCTGATGACGATCGTAAACCACACCACGCGGCGCTTTGATATCAACGATCCGAATACGGTTACCATCTGCTACCGCACTAAAATGCTCCCCCCGCACCACTTGTAAATACGCCGCTCGGCCAATCAGTACTACTATACCAATCATTAATACCACCAGCCAGAGTCTCAGTATACGAGGTGTAACCATTGCTTGTGATGAAGGAGTGCTGTTAGGTCCACCACGCGAATCAAAAGCATCAACCTCAAAACTGCGTCGGCCACTTGGCCGACGAACAACATAGCCGCGGCGCTGAATACCGCCGCTGACTTCAAATGGGTTAGCGATGGGTCCGATAGGTCTCATGAGAATCGTGCGTCAATAAGAAAATACTCTTGAACCGCCCCATAGACACGTGATACGTGAAAAAAATGACCCCGAGTACAACCAAGTTAAACACCGGCTCCCAGAAAAAGAGCAACGCAAAATCAATAGTCGGCAACCCTTGCACCGATGGCAATATCACCACCGTCAAAAAATGTAGCCCAAGGCTGCAGGCGTTAAAACAGGCTGTGCCAAAATATCCAAGCAGTAACAAAGAATAAAATGACCGATTAGTGAAAAAATTCTTAAATAAAAAATTAACCATAATGACCATGAAAAGCATGGATAGTGTAGTAACGCCAAACGGCAAGCTGCTAAACAGTTCCAGAAACACTCCAGCACCGAACCCCCACCATAAACCGCGGTGGTAGGATATCAATACCGTAATGAAAATCACTAAGGACAACAAGACGTCAACCGTATTGACCGGTTCGGGCCAGGTTGATAAAAAACTGATCTGTGTTATACCCAGACCGATCAAAAGGAATACTTGTAATACCATCAACATCATAGCTATTGGTTAACCAACACTGATACCACGGTCAGTGCATCCAAATTGGCAAGTGATGATACTTGAGCTGTTTGGAAAAACCCATTTGGCTCAGTCGTGACGCGGCTGACGGTGCCAACCACCAACCCGCGAGCGATGCCCGACTCAAGACCAGATGTTACCACTGCATCGTGTTCCTTCACCAACTCATTCTGCGGAATGAGCTCCACCTTCATACTCAATCCATGTTCACCGACCACTACCCCTTGGCTCTCGGTGGCGTTTTGAATCAGAACGGCCACTTTACTACGTGAGTCATTCACTAAAATTGCTTCGGCGCTATGGAGTGCCACCATTGAAATCTTACCGACCATAATGCCGTCGCCAACCACCAGCGGCGCACCAATGCTCAGTCCATCGGCACTACCTTTATTTAAAATAATTGATTGTAAATTCGGTTCGGGATTTTTCCCGATGGCATACGCCGTGACCGCTCGTAAGCCGGTACGCTCAAGAAAGGCGAGCTGCAGCGTCAATGCTTGATGCTCACTGATCAGCGTACGTAGTTGAGCATTTTCAATCGTTAACTCAGTTACCTGCGTGGCTAATTCACTATTTTCCGTACGCAAATCGCTATTAACGCTTAATCCTTGATACCAACCGTTAAACGCCGTACCCAGACTAAAGACACGATACTGGAGTGGTGAAATGATACGCACCAGCCCTCCTTCTACTGGACCAAGGACACCAAGTGCGTGCAAGCCAATGAGCGCTAGCGCTACTATCAGCAGCACCACTGATACACGAGCTGTACGCAAACGCTTGAGCATAGAGAAATATTATCGGGTAGAAGCCTCTTCCAATGAAGACGAGGGAATCGCCACTTCCTTGAGCAGCTGTTCATCTTCAAGGATCAACCCCATACCACGAACCGCGCAGGTCAAAGGATCTTCAATCACTTTCACGGGGATTTTCGTTGCTTTAGCAATAGCGTCATCAAGTCCGCTCAACAGCGCACCGCCACCGGCCAGCACCATGCCGCGCTGATAAATGTCGGCCACCAATTCAGGCGGGGTAATCTCAAGGGTGCTCTTAATTCCTTCAATGATCGCAATAATAGAACGCTGTAATGACTGTTTAATCTGTTCACTGGTAACACTGACTTCGCGTGGCAATCCAGTCATTAAGTCGCGACCGCGCATGTGTAGTTCAATCGGTGCTTTACCATCAACAAGACGACCGGTATGGCGTTTGATTTCGTCAGCTACACCTTCACCGATCAGTAAGTTGTACTCGCTACGCGCAAATTGGACGATATCTTGATTGAGTTTATTTCCGGCAACGCGCAGCGACTTCCATGCGACTACGCCGGACAGCGAGATCACCGCAATTTCAGTAACACCGCCACCAAGGTCTACCACCATGTTGCCAGACGGATCCTGAATCGGCATTCGCGCACCAATGGCAGTCGCGATAACATTTTCCACTAAGTATACTTCGCGGGCACCGGAAGAAATGACCACGTCTTCAACCGCCTTTTTTTCCACTTCGGTAACGTCAAGGGGCACGCCAATGATAATACGGGGACGACGTGACAAACCAAAACTTTCTTTGTACAGTCGATCAATAAAATACTTAAGCATTTTTTCAGTCACTTCAAAATCGGAAATAATACCATCAACCAGCGGTTTAGAAATAGTGATGTGTGGCGGGGTCTTGCCAACCATCTTCTGTGCTTCTGCGCCAACTGCCAAAATCTGATCATTGCGGTTGTTTAAAGCCACAATAGAAGCTTCGTTAACCACAATACCTTTGTCTTTAACATAAATCAGCGTGTTGGAAGTCCCCAGGTCCACGCCGACGTCCTTTGCCCCTCGGTTAAATAGGTCACGAAACATTATTTTAGCTAGATTAAGTCATTAATCAGAAATAGTATTGACTTTATTTTAATATTATGTTATAAATAATAGTCATTTCAATAAAAGGAAAGGAGAATCGGAAATGGCAAAAGTTTGGGTAACTCTTCCAGGAGGGAGGGTAAAGAAGTATTCCGGTGGAATCGGTATCCACTGCGAAGCCCCTAGTTCGCGAGGGCTTCGCAAGGAGCTGGCAGAAGAACGCCAGAATCTCCTTAAGGAAAGCCACAAAAAGGCGTTCCAAGATTCTCTCGAGGAATTCCTCCTACTTGAAGAGGAAAGGGAGACGATGATCGTGTGGCGCAAAGCCACAGCCGCGCACTGTACCCGCACTGAGGTGTGGGCAAAGGTCCGCCCCTATGGGGAGGTGCGGGTCGCGTAGACAACATAAGGCCGGTGTGGGTCCTACTCCCTACCGGTCTTTAACTTTTTAAGAGCGCAAGAACAGCAGTGGTATCTTCTAAAGATGCATCAGTGCTGTTTCTTTTTTTTATTTCAATTTTCCCTTTGGTTTTTTTAGAAATAACCAACCGATACGGAATTCCAATCAAATCAGCATCAGCAAATTTTTGACCGGCCGAAACACCACGATCATCAAACAGCACCTCAACTCCTGCGGCAATCAATTCTTTATATACAGTAGTAGCCGAATCATCTTCACCTAGTGAAATTAAATGAGCCTGAAAAGGAGCAACACTGTCTGGCCAAATCATACCGCCATCATCATGATGCACTTCAACAATTGATCCCATCACTCGACTTGGACCAATACCATAGCACCCCATCATCACCGACTTTTTAGTGCCATCTTCGTCAGTATACTCCAGCTTAAACGGATCAGAGTACTTATTCTTGAGTTGGAAAATATTACCGACTTCAATGGCTTTACCCTCGGTTACCGTGCCACGGTTACAACGCGGACAAGTATCGCCGCTTTTAACTTCGGCTACTTCTTTATTTTGTGAAAAATCACAGGCATCGCAATAATAAATAGTATCTTCACCATACTCAGTCAGCACTTGAAACTCGTGTGAGTATTTGGAAAATGATCCACCAGAGGCTTCGGTCACTAACGAATCAAGACCGCAGCGTTTAAAAATAACTTGGTACGCGGCCAGTGCTTTTTGATAATATGCTTCCAAATCCTGTTCATCACGATGAAAGCTATACAAATCTTTCATGGAAAACTCAATGCCCCGCATCAAGCCCGATTTAGCCCGTGGTTCATTTCTAAATTTGTCTTGAATTTGATACAAATAGATCGGCAAATCTTTATAGGACTGCACGAATTTTTTTACCAGCGGGGTAACCACCTCTTCGTGGGTCCAGCCAAGACCATACTCCTTATCACTTTTTGTTTTAAATTGAAACATCACTTCATCACCCGGATCAGTCCAGCGGCCGGTAGTAGCCCATAACTCTTTGGGGTGCAGGGCAGGCATCCGAATTTCTTGTCCGCCAATGGCATTCATTTCCTCACGAATAATATTTTGAACTTTATTCAACACTCGCAATCCCAGTGGTAGGTACGTATAAATGCCAGCACTCACTTTATCAATAAACCCAGCACGCGCTAACAACACCGCGTTCACGCTCACCTCATCTTTGGGAGCCTCTTTAAATGTTTTACCGAATAGCTGTGATTGACGCATAGTTAACGAAATAATTTTTGGAAAAAACTTTTTTTAGCTTCCGGCTGCTGTTGTACATCATGTTCCATTGCCGCGATCGCACTTTTGATTCGCTCACCCTCGGCCGCTACTAAATCGCCATCATACTCCCCATTATGGGCGTGCGCCCCTTGGTATGAAGGTTTTTTCTGATCTAAATGAAGGTTGATCTGCCATTGACCATCGCGATTTTCTACGTACACATGAAACCGTGGGTAGTAGTCGCGATTCAGCCGTCTCACAAAGCTGGCACTGCCAGTGTTGGGATCAGTAAATGAGGCATATCCGGCTCGCCGCATGATCAACTGGGCGTTTTCGCCAAGTGCGAATGGCAAAAAAATTTTCATACTAGAACAACCCAATCACCCGATCAAAAAATCCACCGGAAATGCGAGCGATATCACGATAGGTCACAATCAACACTAAAATCATCAGCAGCGCAAAACCGGCATTATGGAGCGCCGCTTCGATTTTTTGATTGATCGGCTTTCTTCTAATTGCTTCGATCATTAAAAATAATACTCGTCCACCATCAAGAGCCGGAAATGGCAAGTAGTTAATAACCGCAATAATCACTGACAATGCGGCCGTGAGCTGCAACACGTACAAGAAACCAAGATCAACCGCGTCCCCCACCAGCGTGGCAATGCCAACCGGGCCATATACTTCACCGATCAGTTGCTGCGAAACAATTAGGCTCTTAATAATCAGAAAAAACCCAACAAGAATCGCGCCAATCATCTGAAACGTCTGGCTGATACCATACCACCAGGCCACGTACCACGGGTATGACACCAAACCGACGCGTACGAGGGCCACGCCCATCCCTCCGCGTTCGGTTTCCGGTAAAATCTCCGGCACGAGTTCACTGCTCACCATGTCCCCTTTACGCTCAATCTGGAGAGTAACGGTTTCGCCAATCTTGCTGTCAATATAATTTTGCAACGGTTCAATCTCAGTAAAGTGCTGGTCATCAATACTCACCAACCGATCGGCTGAGGTCAGACCAGCTTTGGCGGCCGGTGAACCTTCCAGTACCTGCACAATGCGAATTTCTTCATCACTCACCCGAGCCACCGCGGGGATCGTGGTATCATCAAGTGCTTGCGGTAAACCAATCATCAAGCCAATGGTCAACAGCACCATCGCCAATACCACGTTCATGGACACGCCTGCTGACAGCACCCACATCCGCCGACCAATACTTTTGTTGGCAAAACTGTCTGGGTCGCTCGCCAACTGACCTTCTTCACCTTTAATTTTGACAAAACCACCCAGCGGAATCCAGTTAAGAGACCAGATAGTATTGGTGGCTGATGGAGTTTTCGGTCCAACCAGTTTCCACTTCCCATCAACGTCCTTATACATACCAAAAACTCGCGGTGGTAACCCAAGTCCAAACTCTTCCACTTTAATACCCCCACGACGCGCGGCTACAAAATGCCCGGCTTCGTGTACCAACACGATGATACCGAGAATGAAAAAGAAAGTAACAATAGTGATAATAATACCCATGAAAATAAGCGAGTAAGTTAGTAAGTAAAGTAAACTAGCAAGTGAGTTACTCAGTAAGCGTACCTCGCCTACTCACCTACCGTGCTTACTATAATGTCATAATTTCTTGTTCTTTTTTTTCTCCAATCAATTTAACCTGTTCATTGTACTCTTTAACCAGTTCATCAAGTTTTTTTTGTAAATTATAGCGATCGTCTTGCGTCAGCTCTTTCGCCTTCTCTTTCTTACCGATGTCGTCGCGGATCTTGTCCCGCAGCTGTCGAATAACAATGCGCGTATGTTCCATTTTTTCACCCACTGACTTGGTCAGCTCTTTACGACTTTCTTCGGTAAGTTGAGGTACGGTCAATCGCAATTGTTGACCTTCATTGACCGGGTTAATGCCAATATTCGCTTCAACAATACCCTTTTCAACATCTTTAATAATCTGTTTATCCCATGGCTGAACCAAGATCGTACGCGCTTCCGGCACTGAAATTGACGCCAACTGTTTCAGCGGCGTCTTCGCTCCGTAGACGGTCACTAAAATATTCTCAACAATCATCGGATTTGCACGACCAACACGCATCGTTGCCAATTCTTCTTCAAGTATGGACAAAGCTTTTTTAAAATCGGTTGTATACGCGGTGAGCATTTGCTGCATAGTGATTATTGTGGCTGGTTAACCAATCCCATGTAGAGAATGCCAGGATTCACCGGATCAACAATTAGAACACTCGGGGTTGCCGCTGACGGGAGCCGAAGGGTAACCCAATTCTGTCCACCGTCAGTAGTTTTATAAAATGTTGATCGTGTGGCGTAATAGATCTCCTGATTATTGAATGGGCTAATGGCGGTAGCGAAAATATCAGTGCTCGTCGGCGGTGTAATTAAGGCAATCGCCTCCCAGGTAGTACCACCGTCAAACGTTCGCAACAGCCCATACTTAGCGACCAACAACAGAGCATCTGGTTGAGTGGTGTCAAACAATAAATTCTTGAACTCAAGTGCACCAGAAAACTTCTCCAGATTTTCATTGATATCAAACCAATCAGCACCAGCACTAATGGTCTTGAAAATACCACGTCGCTCGGTAGCTGCGTACAAAATCCGTGAATCATTGGGGTCAACCAAGAGCTTGCGAACGGGATTATCAAGCCGTTCAATGACCCGCCAGTTACCACCGCCATCAACGCTTTTTAAAATATCTCCGGCGGTGTTGGCCGCATAGATAATCAAACTATCAAAATGGTCAATGGCAATAGCAGTGACGGTTTTATCCGCGCGAGTGTCAATAAACACTTCACTCCAAGTACGAGTGCAGTCTGAAGTTTTAATCACCGTATTATTACGCGCAGCATATACGGTACACTTATCACTGGGATCAATCACGACTGCACCAATGCGCCCCTCGGCAATAATGCCGCCCTGCTGCCAGCTATCAGCACTATCAAGGCTGTACAGCAGTCCATGAGCGGCAGAAGCCAGATACAGCGCCCGTGGATCCTGCGGATCAAAGGTCAGTGTAACAACACCGACACCGGCAATATCGCCAATACCACCGGAACTCAAAAATAAATTCTTAGTCCCCCAATTTTCCCCCTGATCAAATGATTTAAAAATACCGGCTACCGCTGCCGGTTGTGAGTTACCCAGCCGAACACAACCAGCGATGAATACGGTGGCAAGTACGGTAATAATGAAAAAATGTTTTTTCATAAGAAATGTTTGAAAATAATAGCTGCCTTAATTAATGGTACTTTTTAAAAATGTAATGCCATCTGCTCAAGCACAAGGCGCGGAGTAACATTGGCGGCTACATCAGCTTCCGCCTGCTGCAACCGTTCAATAAGCGTGTACAGCTGTGCCGCTTGATAGCGGCCGGCCAGCTGCTCAAGTTCATGGCTGGCAAACTGATGCGCCAGGTAACTCATACTGCCGTGTTGAATCAATGCGATATCGCGCAAGAGTGCTTTCCATAGCCGCAGCTGGGTAATAACCCCTTCCCGATCAACATCGGCGGTGAAACTGGTGGCAAAGGCAAATCGTCCGGGTAGATCCTGCTGTACAAAAGTGATAAAATCTCGCACCTGTTGTCGTAGCGCCGTGGCAACATCAACATCGGTTGCCAGCGTAATCGCTCGACCGGGTAGCCCATAAGAGGCGGCCGCTGCCTGTCGGGCTTTTTTACGTTCAATGCCACGTGCCATCAGCTGTTCGTAAATGTGCTGATCAGCTACCGGCTGTAACCGGATCAGCTGACAACGGGAGACAACCGTGGCAGGTAACAATTTCTCATGCGTAGCGAGCAGTAACAGTACCGTTTTAGCGGTTGGCTCTTCAAGCGTTTTTAGAAGCGCGTTGGCTGCTTCAAGGCTGAGCGTATGCGCTTCAGTAATGATGATGACCTTATAGGTACCGCCAAAACTACTCAGATATGCCCGAGACTGGAGTTGCCGAATCTGCTCAATACTAATATTTTTTTTGAGCGCATCGGTAGCCTCACTCTGCTCCCGGTTAACCCAGCTTACATCTGGATGTATTCCCTGGATAAACTGCCGGCAGGGTATACACATACCACAGGCAGGGTTTTTACCACAGAGAAGTGCTTGTGCAAACTGGGTCGCCAGCGTCGTTTTACCAATATGCTGCGGTCCAGTAATCAGATACGCGTGTGATAGCTGATCATGGCTCAAAACTCTGCTAAAAAAGGCGGTTGCCGCCTGGTGACCAATAATTGGTAAGGTCTGGTGCTCTACCTGCGTTTCAGACATAGGTCTATTGTAGCATAACATTAGCCATTAGCAAGGCTTAACTATACCATAAAACACCCAAAAAGAACACCGCGCGAAACTACTTATCGCGCGGTGGGAATCCACCTAAAACAGTCGTCATATTATTTCTCTTTGAGTTCTGCTATTAATTCTTACCACAACTTTTTAGCTTCTCCCCAGATTTCTGGGTGTCCTTGTTCCTTAAGCCAATACCAGTATTCAACGCCCCAGAAATACACTTCACCAAACCCAGCACGGCGAGTATAGTTGATATTATTTTTGAAACGCTTCAGGTCAAATGATTGTTGTTGCTCCTCAAGCGTTAGTTCAATCATCGGTCGACCGGTTGTCCATGGCTCCATCTGCAATTCGGTGACAATGACGTCGCTAAGATTCGTGTGGAGCGTTAACGTAAGATCCGCTTTCCAGCGATACACCGCTGGTGGAACAAAAAAATAATCCAAAAAGCCGGTGTACCGATTCCAGACCACGCGGTACAGCGTGATCCCAAGCCTGTCCGCCAGACCAGCTACGCTTTGCCAGTGGCTCAACTCCCCACTGTCAGTTAGTACCACGGGTCTATCATCAAGGCTTTCAATT